>JBEIFU010000418.1:0-1517 GCA_040382295.1 Alphaproteobacteria bacterium | reverse complement strand
GCGATCACATAGGTGTAGTGGTTCGTGAGATCCTGCCCGAACCGCGCGGCAACAAGGCGTTCCGCCAGTGCCATGCCGACGGCTGTGGCGATGCCCTGGCCCAGCGGGCCCGTCGTTGTCTCGACGCCCGCGCCATGGCCATACTCAGGATGGCCGGCGCAGGGGCTGCCCAGCTGACGGAAGCGCTTGATGTCCTCGATAGTGATGTCCTTGTACCCGGTCAGGTGCAGGAGCGAGTAGAGCAGCATCGACCCGTGGCCCGCCGACAGGACGAACCGGTCACGGTCAGGCCATTTCGGATTGCGCGGATCGAACCTGAGGAACCGCGAGAACAGGACCGTCGCCACGTCAGCCATGCCCATCGGCATGCCAGGGTGCCCAGACTTCGCGGTTTCCACCGCATCGATGCTGAGCGCGCGAACGGCGTTCGCCATGTCCTTGTGGGAGACGTCGTACTTCGGAGAACTGGCCATGAGGGTCCGCAGATTGGGCCGGCACCGCCGGAAGATCGCCTCGCCCGCACCGGGGACGAGGTCAGTGACCTAACAGGGCGTCGAGCCTGGGAAACGCGCGGCCACTCTTGCCCGACAGGCAAAGCCCCCGTCAACCCCGTAAACTCCCGCAAATCTGCGGCATTGAGGGAGCTTCAGCCGACGCGAACCGGATTCCCGCCGGTTCCATTCGGCGCGCAGCCAGCGACAGCGGCTTCAGCCTCTGGCGAGCCATCAGGGCAGGCAGGGCAACCGGTCAGGGACGTGTCCTCTGGATCGCACGCCAGCATTGCAGCTTGTGGGGGCGTACGCACCGAAATTTCTGAATTAAGACATCGCGCTAACCCCGAATTCGCGTATACAGAATCAGCATGAACAAGATCGATTCGGCCATCAATAAGTTCAACATTGCGCTCGATCGGCTAGAGGAGGCCGCGAGTGCCCATGGCACCAAGTCCGTTGCGGGACCCTCTGCCTTCGAGCAGGAAATTGCTGCCGAATTGCGCGCGCTCAAGGCCGACCGCGCGCGGTTGGCCGAGGAGCTTAACCGCCTGAACGTCGAGAAAGTCGCTCTTGAAGGCTTTACCGATGAGGTTGCGGGGCGCCTCGAAGGCGCCATTCGCGAGATCCGCGCCGTACTCGCCCACTAGCAGGAGGTTCGCCATGGCCCAGCTATCCCTCACCATCAATGGGCACGACTACACACTGGCCTGCGACGACGGCGAGGAAGCCCATCTCGTCGACTTGGCGCGCCGGGTAGAGGCGCGCATTACCGACATACGCCGCGAAGTGAAGTCGGCAGGGCAGGCGCAATACCTGCTCATGGCAGGCCTCACGCTTGCCGACGAGCTGGAACTCGCCCGCGAGCGCATCCAGGAACTCGAGGAAACCATCGCCGGCCTGAAAGGTGAATTTCTGGCTAACGAACCGGCGACCGAAACCGAGGATCGCCTCGCTGGGCTGCTGGAACAGGCCGCCCGCCGCATGGAAGACATTGCAGCGCGCCTTCGCTAGGACTACGCTGCT
>JBEIFU010000417.1:0-1520 GCA_040382295.1 Alphaproteobacteria bacterium | reverse complement strand
AGGATGGCGCCGGACAGCGCCCAGGCGAAGATCGCGAGATAGTCGAGCTCGACGGGGATGTGGAACTGGGGCATGTGACGGCGGCTCCTCCAGGCGGCACGCAGGTCGAGGCCCCGTGCGTCGTCGCCCCTTTCATACAGGAGATTCGACCGCAGTGCCGCCGGGGTGGCGGCGGAGCGGGGGTATTGCTGCGCGACGGCAATTCGGGTTCAAGTCGTCTCCTGACCCCGCCTGATCCATGCAGAGGCTCCCACGATGGCCAAGCGTCTCGAGTTCTTCTTCGACTGCTCGTCTCCGTGGACCTATCTTGCCTTCGCCCGCGTGCATGACATCGTGGCGCGGACGGGGGCCGAGATCATCTGGAGGCCGATCCTGGTCGGGGGCGTGTTCAATGCGGTGAACCAGGAGGTCTATGAGCGCCGGGCCAAGCCCGAACCGCGCAAGACGGCCTACTACTTCAAGGACCTTCAGGACTGGGCGCGCCATGCGGGCGTGACGATTGGCCAGCCGCCCGTGTTTCCGGTGAATTCCGTCAAGGCCATGCGCGGCGCGCTCGTGGCACTCGACGAGGGAAAGCTGGTCGCCTACGCGCGCGCGGTGTTCGAGGCCTATTGGGGCAAGCTCGAGGACATCAGCCAGCCGCCGGTGCTCGCCCGCATCGCAGCCGAGGTGGGGCTCGAGCCTTCGGCATTCCTGGCGCGCATCGACGAGGCGCAGGTGAAAGACAGGCTCCGGGCCAACACGGACGAACTTATCGCGCGGGGTGGCTTTGGTTCGCCCACCATGTATGTCGATGGGACCGACATGTATTTCGGCAATGACCGTCTGCCGCTGGTCGAGGCGGCTTTGGGCAGCAGGCAATAGACGTGGCGGGGTTCGTTTCAGATCCGGCACAGCAGGCGCGAGGGCCGATCCTGAACGCGCCCTTCGTGGTGAAGGCGATCATTCTGTCGTTTGTTGTCGTGCACGCCATCCAGATCACAGGCGGCGAGGGCAACCGGCTATGGATGATCTTCAATTTCGGGCTGCACCCCCTTCAGGTCACTGATCAGGAAGGATGGGTCACAGCCTGGCTTTGGTTCCCGGCATGGACCAAGCTGGTCACCCACGCGTTCCTGCACGCCGACCTGACACACCTGCTGTTGAATTCGCTCTGGCTGCTTGTCTTCGGAACAGTCGTGGCGCGGCGAACCGGGACCTGGCGTTTCCTTCTGCTCTTCCTCTTGACAGCGATTGCCGGCGGCGCAACGCACGTGCTTGCGCATTGGGGCTCCATGATGCCGGTCATTGGTGCGTCCGGCGCTGTCAGCGGGGTGATGGGCGCGTCATTCCGTTTCGTACTACGCGGCTGGAACGTGCCACCCGATACACCTCTGCTTCCCCTGTTCAGCCGGACCATCCTCCTCGCGGCCCTCGCGTGGAGCCTGATCAACTTTGTCCTGGGCACCTTGGGAT
This sequence comes from Alphaproteobacteria bacterium, assembly GCA_040382295.1. Lineage (GTDB taxonomy): Bacteria > Pseudomonadota > Alphaproteobacteria > Micropepsales > Micropepsaceae > SZUA-430. The sequence goes on along the minus strand of JBEIFU010000417.1, from coordinate 65 downwards.
ACACGCCCGATGGCTACGGCGCGCTGGTGGCATGGGAGGCCCATATGGGGGGCTTCTTCGCCGGT
>JBEIFU010000416.1:0-1529 GCA_040382295.1 Alphaproteobacteria bacterium | reverse complement strand
CTTGGTGCCAAAGAGGCCGGACTTTGCGATGGCAAGCGCCATGCGCTCGACTTGATCTACGGGAACGAGTGCTGATGTCATGAGGACTTCTCCTGTGGTTAGAAACTGACCTTGGCGCGCAGCCGCGAAACGATCTCGTCGCCCTCCGCGCTGAATGCAATGATCTCGCGCTCAAGGCGCGCTTGGAATTCGGGATCACCCTTGACGCGCTGCACGTAGAGCTGCAGGTCTGCGGGCATGCGGGGGTCGAAGCTCACGAAATCGCACCACTCGCGCCCAGTCAGCCATATCTGGCCTTGGATCTGCGCCTGGTGATCCTCGGGCATGCCGTTCAGCCAGGTTTCGAGGTGTACCTGACTCGACCACGGGCACTTGATTTCGATCAGGCCGAACATGCCATCGGGGTCCGTCTCGTCTGACAGCAGGCCGTCAGGGCTGGCACCGCAGGCCAGCGTGGGGTGAGCCACGAAGCCCGTCTCGGTCAGGCGTGCGCTGCTGGTGAACAGGTACGCGGTGCGGGCGGCGTCTTCGTTCTCACGCCCCCAGCGCAGCGGCGCGGCGTCTGGCATCTGCACCGGCTGGCCCGTCAGGCGCTCGGTAACGATCTGCCACAAGTAGCGGGTGCGGTCTGCGGTCGGCAGGCCCTTGGCCGTGCGGCTGATGACGTCCTTGAACCTGGACGCGGTGACCTTGCCGGCGCGGGCCTGCAGCCATTCGTCGGTGCGCTGGTCTTCGGTGACGGTGATCATTCTGTGGTCTCCTTGGCGGGTTGCTGAGCCACTGCGGCGCGCAGCTGCGAGGCGAGCTCGAGCGCCTCCTCGTCGTTGAGCCAGAGGCTGACGTCAACGGTGCCGGCGCCGCCAGTGCGGATCATCACGGTGTAGTCGCATCCCGAAATGGCGCCGGACAGGCGGGTTGCGGTGATAACAGTTTTCATGGTTCGTGGTCCTTTCAGTACCAGTGGTGGGGATCGTCGTGATAGGGGTCTTCGTCTGCGTTCTGCGCCAGCAGTTGCAGCGCTCGGGCGTGAATCTCGGCCTTGCGGTCTGCGGTGAACTGCTCGCGCAACAAGTAGCGGGCCTGCAGGGCCTGCGCATCGGTGCCCAGCAGCAGCAGCGCGAAGAGCTGATCCACGGTGGCCGAGTCGAGGTCTTCGCCGAGGCCGGCGACGTCCACCAGCTCGTCGCTGGTCAGGCGTCCGTTATCGGCGAGCCAGAGGCCGACGTCGTTGACGTCGCGCAGTGCCTCCTCGGTGGCGTCGATCATTTCCAGCGTTCCGGGTTCCGGCTCGTCGGGGTACTCGGGCGGCTGCGCGTTGTCCCAGATGGACTGGGCGGCGGCGAAGGTGTTTTGCATGGTTGCGGGCTCCTGTGGTGGTGTCAGATGCTGAATCCGACCAGCGCCCCGAGGGCGAGGCCGAAGGCGATGGCGAGGGCGTAGTCGATGGGGCGGGGGCGCATGTCAGGCCCGTCCGCAGATGATGTCCAGCACGCGGTCGCGCGTGGTGCTGTCGGTTACGAGATCCCACG
>JBEIFU010000415.1:0-1536 GCA_040382295.1 Alphaproteobacteria bacterium | reverse complement strand
TGCGGCGCGCGTTCTCCATCGCGGGCCCAGCGGTCGGTCATCGCCTTGGCCTTGATCAGGTTGTCCTGCGAGAGGGTCTCGGCTGTCGGGCCCCAGGCAACGCGCTCGCGCGCGAGCAATAGTGTCTGCGGGAAATGCTGCCGGATGAAGGCAAGGTCGTGCAGCACTGCGATCACGCTGCGACCATCCTTGTGCCAGCCATGGACCAGCGCCATGAGCTCGTCGGTCGTGCGCTCGTCCAGCGAGGCGAAGGGTTCGTCGAGCAGGATCACGCGTGCATCCTGGAGGATCAGGCGCGCGAAAAGCGTCCGCTGCCACTGTCCCGTCGAGAGGGCGGCAATGGGAGCGTGCTCGTAGCCATCAAGGCCCACATTTGCGATGCAGGCGCGCGCGCATTCCCGGTCAAGCTTCGAGACTGCGCGGAAGGCCCCGGCGCGCGGCCAGGCGCCGAACATGACGGTCTGCAGCACCGAGATGGGAAAGCTGCGATCGATTTCGGGTGCCTGCTGCAGATAGGCGAACCGCGTCGGCTGCATGCCTCCGGTGTCGATGCGTCCGCTGCTCAAGGGCAGGAAGCCCATCATGGCTTTCAGTAGGGTGCTTTTGCCAGCGCCGTTGGGGCCAGCAATGGCCGTCAGCGAGCCCGGCGCAAATGTGCCGGACAGGTGATGCACGGCCGGAACCCTGCGATAGGCAACCACAACGTCTTTAAGGGTTATCGCCGGGGTCATGCTACAGCCCAAACCATTGCCAGCCACAGCATTGCTGCCGCAACGGCAACCGGGGCGAGCCGCTGGATCAAGCCTGCCGTGAGGGCGTCGAACTCGCGCATCATGTGCACATCTGCCAAGGGATCGGGGATGTTAGCATGCCGCGCCTGCGTGGCAGAATCCTTTTTTGCCAGCATCCTCGCGGCGCTATAGGCTTGTCTTCTTGTCGATTCCCGACATGTATCCGGGGCCACCATGCATCCCTTCGACCATCTGTTCAGCCAGGTCATGAGCCGCAAGGCCGCCGATCCGTCGCAGTCCTACACGGCCAAGCTGTTGGCGGAAGGCACGGCGAAATGCGCCAAGAAGGTCGGCGAGGAAGCCGTCGAGGTGGCCATCGCGTGCCTTGGCAGCGACTACACGGCGAAGGTCGAGGAATCGGCTGACCTTCTCTATCACCTGTGCGTGTTGTGGACGTCGAGTGGCGTGAAGCCCGAGGATGTCTATGCCGAGCTGCAGGCCCGCGAGAACCGCTCGGGGCTGGACAGCAAGGCGGCGCGCAAGGGTGTGGTGAAGTAGGCGCCGGATCGCTCGCTGATGCTCGCGCCCGGGATGATGGCGTTGGAGCGGCGGAGGCGAACTCCCTCCCCGACGCGTTCCGCGTCGGCACTCCCTCGCGAGCGAGGGAGAGACGCATGTTTCCTCCCCACGCGGTGAAGAGGTGGATGCAGCAGCGTCAGCTGCTGCAGACGGAGGAGTTCGGTGAGCGTAGGTGACCGGCGGAGGCGAACTCCCTCCCCGACGCGTGCCGCGTCGGTACTCCCTC
>JBEIFU010000414.1:0-1537 GCA_040382295.1 Alphaproteobacteria bacterium | reverse complement strand
GGCGAGACCTTGAGCCCGCTGCGGCCGAGTCGGCGATACTCCATGGGGGGCTGCGGCATGGCTTCGGCTCCTGTTTTGCGGCGCAGATTATAGCGCACACTCACGCTGGCGGCGTCAGGGCGCCGGCGACGTTGCATTGTCATTACCTGCCGCGTTGGGACTCCGGTAATGCATCATTAGACCTGTTGCGGAAGTCGGCGCTTCCGGACGTTGGGCTGGCCTGAACGAGGGGGATTCCCCGGTCACGGGGTGATAGGATTCATAGGACTCCTTCCGCGGGAAGGAGTCGCCACCGTGTCACGCCGTTCGTTCTCAGCGCAGCTTCGCCGCAGCGCTTGTTTCCATCGCCTGACCGGGGTGCACGTGGCGACGTTCGAGCGGATGGTGGCGCAGCTGCGCGCGCCCTGGGAGGCGGCCGAGCGGCGCAAGACCAAGTCCGGCCGCCCCTGGGAGGTCGGCGGGCTGGAGGACCATCTGCTGATCATGCTGCTATATTACCGCTGCTACGTGACCCAGGAGTTCATCGGCTTCTTCTGGAAGGTCGATCGTAGCGTGATCTGCCGGGCGATCCGGCGCATCGAGAGGCATGCCCAGCCGCTGTTCGGCGTGCGGCGCGACCCGCAGATCACGCGGCGCGAGGCCGAGGCGCTGATCGTGGACTGCACCGAGCAGCCGATCCAGCGTCCGGGCGATGACGCCGTGCAGCGGGCGCACTATTCGGGCAAGAAGAAGCGCCACACGCTGAAGACCGAATACGTGATCACGGCCGAGGGACGCATCGCCAGTGTCTCCACCTCTCATCCGGGCAGTCGCCACGACCTCACCATCCGCCGCGAGGGGGCGAAACTGCCGCGCTCAGCGCGGCTCTACGCCGACAGCGCCTACCAGGGTTACGAGCGCGAGCACGCCGCGGTGGAACTCCCCTACAAGAAGCGCAAGGGCGCTGAGTTGAGCGCCGACGAGAAGGACTACAACCGCGGCCTGGGCAGCTTCCGCGTCGCCGTCGAGCACCGCATCGGCCGCACCAAGCGGTTCCGCATCGTGGCCGAGCGCTTCCGCAACCCGCGCCACACCCATCCCACCAAGACCTCGATCATCGCCGGGCTGGTGAACATCGAGGCGGGGTTCAGCCTGATCTGAACAGCGGACCCGACAGGGAGGCAGACGCACCGAGGCGCAAAATGCTACTCTCAGAAGACTTTCGCAACAGGTCTACTGCGCCGCCAGCACCGGCCGCCGATCGCGCCAGGGCGTTGCCTTTTCATAAGCCTGAGCCACACGCAGCAACTTCGCCTCCTGGAACAGGCCACCCACCCACTGTATCGCCAGCGGCAGCCCGGTCCCGCGGGGAAATTGCGTCAGGGCCAGCTCGGACCCGATCGACAGTTGATGCACCCGCAGCGCCGCCGCTGCCGCCCGCACCGCCTGTGGCGGTTGCCGAATTGCTGTAATCGCCATTAGACCTGTTGCGAAAGTCTTCTGAGAGTAGCATTTTGCGCCTCGGTGCGTCTGCCTCCCTGTCGGGTCCGCTGTTCAG
>JBEIFU010000413.1:0-1573 GCA_040382295.1 Alphaproteobacteria bacterium | reverse complement strand
TCGAAGGCCTTGAGCGCGCGGTCGCGGGCGGTGGCATGGTCGATCATCGGGGCAGGATAGCGCAGGCGGCTGAAGTCGGGCGCCTCCCAGGGGCGGTGAACATACTTCGTGTCGCATGCCTGGAGTTCTGGAACCCATTTGCGCACATACGTACCGTCGGGATCGAACTTCTCGCCCTGCATGATGGGATTGAAGATGCGGAAATAGGGCGCGGCGTCTGCGCCCGAGCCCGCGACCCATTGCCAGCTGGCAGCGTTGTTGGCGAGGTCGGCGTCAAGCAGCGTGTCCCAGAACCAGGCCTCGCCCTTCTGCCAGGGAATGAGCAAATGCTTGATGAGGAACGAGGCTGTAACCATGCGCACGCGGTTGTGCATGGTGCCGGTTGTCCAGAGCTCGCGCATGCCGGCGTCCACGATGGGATAGCCGGTCTGGCCGCGGCACCATTTGCGGAAATTCGTCTCGCTGTCATTCCATGGAAAGGCGTCGAAGCTTTCCTTGTAATTGCGCTCGGGCAGATGCGGGAAATGGTAGAGCAGATGATAGGAGAATTCGCGCCAGCCAACCTCCGAGAGGAATTTGTCGGCATTCTTTTCCTGTCCCCCTGACTGCGCGGCAGCGGAAGCTGCCTTCCATAACTGACGGGGACCGATCTCGCCGAAATGCAAATACGGCGAGAGGCGTGAGGTAGCCTCGATGTCAGGACGGTCGCGATTGCCGGCGTAGAGGGGAAGACCATCGCTGATGAAGCCCTCAAGGCGCTTCTGGGCACCTTTTTCACCCGGCGTCCAGAGAGGCGTGAAGCCGGTGGCCCAGTCGGGTTTGGCGGGCAGCAGTTTCCACGTCGCCAGAGCGTCACTGTCTGGCCAAGTGGCCGGAGCAGGAACGGCCTTCGGCCTGGCCACCGTCTCGACCGTACCGAGCTGTTCGCGCGCGGCGCGCCAGAAAGGCGTGAAGACCCGGTAGGGGCCGCCTGATCCCGTCTTCAGTTCCCAGGGTTCGCGCAGGAGCGTGGAATTGAAGCTCTCGGCGCGGATGCCCGTGGCCTTCAGGCTGTCCTTGATGTGTGTGTCGCGCGCGATGGCCCACGGCTCGTATTGCCGGTTCCAGAACACAGCTCCGGCACCCGTTTCCTTCACGAGGCTTGCGATCACCTTGTCGGCACGTCCGCGCCTGAGGACGAGGCCGCTGCCCAGCTTGCGCAGATCGGCTGCAAGGGCCTCAAGGCTGTGGTGAAGCCACCAGCGCGAAGCCCCGCCCGGCTTCCATTGTCCGGGTGTTTCGTCGTCGAGGATGAAGAGCGGGATCACGGGCCCGGCCTTCACGGCGGCGGCAAGGGCCGGGTTGTCGGCGAGGCGCAGGTCCTGGCGGAACCAGAGGAGGGTCGGGGAGGTGGTCATCGGGCACTTTACGTCAGTGAGCGCGGTGTGGATCGGTTTATCTTGTGGATAGTGGGCTCCCCTCCCGTGCAGCACCTTCGGTGCGCACGTACTCCCCTCGCTGACGCGATGGGAGAAACGATTGTTTCCTCACCCGCTTTTGCGGGGGAGGTGGCAGCCGACGCCGTCAAGGCGGC
>JBEIFU010000412.1:0-1577 GCA_040382295.1 Alphaproteobacteria bacterium | reverse complement strand
GCGCTTTCGGGGACACAAATGTCCTTGCAGGCCAGCCAGCTTGCTTCGACCTTCAGCCTCACGTCCGTGCCGGGCGCAAGCCCCGCAGGCACGGTGATGTCCACCGGCAGCAGGACGCGGTCATTGTAGCCGTAGTTCGCAAGCTCGCCGAAGGGAATGCGCTCGGGAAAGGGCCAGCGGATCTCGCTGGCGGTTGCGCCTGGTGGCAGTGTCCAGGCCAGTGCCGTCGGCTCGCCGGACTCGCCCGGGTTGCGCCAATAGGTGTGCCAACCGGGCTGCATGACCTGCAACAGGCCTACGGCGATCGTGCCCCCCTTGGCCGGAACGCCTGCCTCAGCCGCAACGAGGCGTGCCTCGAGGCGCGGGGTCGTCACCACGTCGCTTGCCATCGCCGCGGACAGCAGCGCCATCATTGCAACAAGACTAAGGAAAATCCGGCTCGTCACGCTCATCCCCTGCGCTGACCTGCGGCGCGGTGTATAGACCACCTTGCCCCCATCACGAGCGGCCTGTCGGCCGCCCTTTCCTGAAGGAGTACAGGTCCTTGAACCGCAATTCAAACCGCCAGTGGATCCTGCGCAAACGCCCCGTTGGCGATATCAAAAAGGGCGACCTCGAGCTTGTCGACGCGCCCAAGCCCACGCCGGGCCCGGGCGAGCTGCTCGTGCGCAACATTTACCTTTCGCTCGATCCCACGAACCGCATCTGGATGAGCGACATGGACCAGTACATGCCGCCCGTGGGGCTTGGCGATGTCATGCGCGGCGGCACGCTGGGCGTGGTGGAGGTCTCGAACCATCCCGACTTTGCCGCAGGCGACATCGTGCTGCCCGGCATGGGTGGCTGGCAGGACTATACGATCGGCCACACAAGCGGGCCCTTTGCGACGCGCAAGCTGCCGCAGCTGCCGGGCGTGAAGCTGACCTCGTACATGAGCGCGCTGGGCTTCACGGGGGCCACCGCCTATTTCGGCCTGATGGACATTGGCCAGCCCAAGGCGGGCGAGACCGTGGTCGTCTCGGCGGCGGCAGGTGCCGTGGGGCAGATCGTCGGCCAGATCGCCAAGATCAAGGGCTGCCGCGTCGTCGGCATCGCCAGCAGCAAGGCGAAGTGCGACTATGTGGTGAAGGAACTGGGCTTCGATGCGTGCGTGAACTATCGCGAGGAAGATGTCACGCGCGCCCTGCGCGCGGCGTGCCCGAACGGCATCGACATCGACTTCGAGAATGCAGGCGGCGCCATCCTCGATGCGGTGCTGGCCAACATCAACCTGAAGGCGCGCATCGTGCTGTGCGGGCTGATCTCGCAGTACAATGCCACGGGCCCCGTGCCCGGGCCCTACAACTTCACCAACATCCTGATGAAGCGCGCGCGCGTGGAAGGCTTCATCATCATCGACTATATCGACCGCTTCAACGAGTTCGCCATGCAGATGGCGCCGTGGCTGATGTCGGGCCAGGTGAAGGACCGCGTCGACGTGGCGCCGGGACTGGAGAACGCCGTCGACAGCCTGCAGAAGCTGTTCACCAGCGCGAACACTGGCAAGCTGCTGGTGCAGATCGGCGCAGAGCCGTGAT
>JBEIFU010000411.1:0-1580 GCA_040382295.1 Alphaproteobacteria bacterium | reverse complement strand
GCTGACTTCCAGGCGCTGGTGCCAGGGTCGAGCATCCGCCTGTTCATTCCCGTCCATTTCAACAACCATGCCGACTCCCCGGGGTTGAAGCGTGGTGGCGTGCTCAACATCGTTCGTCACGAGATCGAGTTCCAGTGCCCGTCGGAGAGCATCCCCCAGTTCATCGAGATCGACCTGACCGGCATGGACATTGGCGACAGCCTGCATATCTCTGCGGTCAAGCTGCCCCAGGGTCTGGTGCCTGTCATTCGCAACCGCGACTTCACCATTGCGACGGTGGCAGCGCCTTCGGCCTTCCTCGAAGCGGAAGCCAAACCAGCTGAGGCTGCGGCTGCGGCTGCTGCGCCGGCGGCCGGTGCTGCTGCTCCGGCGGCGGGCAAGGCGGCTCCTGCGGCTGCGGCGAAGGCTGCGCCTGCAGCCAAGGCTGCGCCAGCGAAGAAGTAAGTTCGTCCGCGCCTTTGCGGTCCTTGGTGCGGCTGCCATTTCTGTTTGGCAGCCGTTTTTCTTCGAGGCTTCAAGGTTGGATCCAGCATGAAGCTGATCGTCGGTCTCGGAAATCCCGGGGACAGTTATCAGAACAACCGCCACAATGTGGGGTTCATGGCTGCCGATGCGATCGCTGCGGTACATGGCCTCGGCCCTGCGCGCTTGCGGTTTCGGGGACAGGTCCGTGAGGGAGCGCTTGCCGGACCTGCGGGCCCGGTGCGGGTGCTGGTGCTCAAGCCCATGACCTTCATGAACGACAGCGGCGTGTCTGTGCAGGAGGCGATGGCGTTCCACAAGATCGATCTCGATGATGTGTTCGTCATCTATGACGAGCTGGATCTTGCGCCTGGCAAGGTGCGCGTGAAGCGCGATGGCGGAAATGCCGGACATAATGGGCTTCGGTCCATTTCCGCCCATGCGGGCAATGCCTATTGGCGCATCCGGCTCGGCATCGGTCATCCTGGCGACAAGGCGCGGGTCCAGGGTCATGTGCTTGGCAATTTCACGCGTGACGAGCGGGTGTGGCTTGAGCCCCTGCTTCAGGCCGTGGCGGAGGCCGCGCCGCTGCTGGCCGGCCATGACGAGACGGGCTTCATGAATCGTGTGGCGGTCCTCCTCGGCCCTGCCGTCGGCAAAACCAATTCCAGGAAGGACGACTGACCATGGGTTTCAAGTGCGGTATCGTCGGATTGCCCAATGTGGGGAAGTCGACACTGTTCAATGCGCTCACGCAGACGGCGGCTGCGCAGGCTGCGAACTATCCGTTCTGCACGATCGAGCCCAATGTCGGCGAGGTTGCGGTGCCGGATCCCCGGCTCGATGCGCTTGCAGGCATAGCCAAGTCGGCCCAGATCATCCCCACGCGGTTGACCTTCGTCGACATTGCCGGTCTCGTGCGGGGTGCGTCGAAGGGGGAGGGGCTTGGCAACCAGTTCCTCTCGCATATCCGCGAGGTCGATGCGGTCGCCTATGTGCTGCGTTGCTTCGATGACGGGGATGTGACGCATGTCGAGAACCGGATCGATCCCATCGCGGATGCCGAGACCGTCGAGACAGAGCTGATGCTCTCGGATCTGGACAGCCTCGAGCGGCGC
>JBEIFU010000410.1:0-1588 GCA_040382295.1 Alphaproteobacteria bacterium | reverse complement strand
GATCGAGGACAGCGCCCGCCGCTATGGCCTGACGGGAGCCCGCAACGTGAAGCCCGATCGCTACCTCGAGGATGGTGACATGCTCGAGCTCGATGGCACCCCCTTCGAGGTCCTGCACACGCCCGGCCATACGCCAGGCCACGTCGTGATCTTCAGCCGCGACGCGCACGTCGCCTTTGTCGGCGACGTCCTGTTCGCCGGCTCCATCGGCCGCACCGACTTCCCGCGCGGCAACCACCAGCAACTGATCGACTCGATCACCGGCAAGCTCTGGCCACTCGGCGACGACATCACCTTCGTCCCGGGCCACGGCCCCACCTCGACATTCGGAAACGAGCGCCGCTCAAATCCTTTCGTGGCCGACAGCCTCACTGGTTATGCCGGCGCCGCCAAAGTGGCCCCCGACCTCGCCGACCAGCGAACCTCGAAGCGCTATACCTGACTTTGTTTTGTGTTTGTGGTGTCTCCTTGATGGAACTGCAGGCTGGCCTGGAGTTGGTTGGACAGGGGGTAGGCGTTGGAAATGGAACCAAGCTCCTCGGGCCAGCCTGCAGACGGTTTGCAGGCATCACCCGTCTGAGGGGCAAACATTCCTGCATCCCGATCCCTGTGGTTCTGGGGGCCGCGAGGCCTCTGCAAGGCCCGCCGGAACCCTGACCGGAGCACCTCAAACAATTAGCGAACAAAACCCGTGCCCGCAAGCCCCTGCGTCGTTTTGGAGCATGATTTCCGGGCAGGCGAATCTAGAGCACCAGCCGCTCGAGCCGTCGCCACGCAGCGCGCCGGGCTCGAATCGGCGCAACACCCAGCATGCGAAGTTGCAGCTCGGCTGCCTTCGAGCCTGCATCCTCGCCAGCCGAGCCGCTGAGGCGCGCGAACAATGCTGTCATGACCATCGATGCAAACATCTCGACCGTGAAAGCATCGATCTCGACCTTGAACACGCCCTGTCGCCGTCCCCTCAGGAGATCGGCTCTCGCATAGGCGATGACCTGTTCACGCAGCGTCGGCAAGGCCCATGCGGCCCGGAACAAGGCCCAGCCCCATGCAGGATCGCTTGTGGCCAGATTCAGGAACTGGCGCGTCCCGAAGCTGACACGTTCCACCGCATCGTCCATGTCTGCCATTGCGGCGTCAAGCCGCGCCGCCACATCGGCGGCGATACGGAAGGCAACGGTCCCCGCGATTTCATCCTTGTCGCGGAAATGAAGGTAGAATGTCCCGTTCGCGACCTCGGCCGCCGTGGCGATTTCGTTGACCGAGGCAGCCTCGAACCCGTCACGTGCAAAGATGCGCACGGCCGCATCCATGAGTCGGGCCCGTGTACGCTCGGACTTGCGCTGGTCGCGCGCCGCTGCCGCGAAGGCGCCACGGCTGCCAAGAGGCTGCATCGTCATGCGCCGCCCGACAGCAGGAGCAGCACGACCACCGTGACGTTGATCCCCATGAGGACTGTTGCGCCAAGAAGGTTGGTATCCACCGCGCGGATATTCCCGCCAATATTGAACCGGAAGGGCGGAATGCCATTCACGTCGGCGAGCGCCCCGCCATAGACCGGCATGCTCGCCAGCGTCATGAAGAATGTGAT
>JBEIFU010000409.1:0-1627 GCA_040382295.1 Alphaproteobacteria bacterium | reverse complement strand
TCACGCCACGCAGGCGGCGAAGCCGCGCTCGAGTTCGGCTGCGTCGAGGTTGCGGCCGATGAAGACGATGCGGCTGAAGCGCTTCTCGTCATCCTTCCAGGGGCGCTGGAAGTCACCTTCCATCACCATATGAACAGCCTGAAAGACCAGGCGCTCGTTGCGGCCGCGCACATCGAGGATGCCCTTCATGCGCAGGATGTCCTGCCCTTTTTCCTGCAGGAGGCCCTGAAGCCAGCGGGTCACGCGATCGGCGTCGAGGGGTTTCGTGGTCGAGAGCGATACGGAGTGGATGTCGATCTGGTGCTCGTGATCATGATCGTGATTGTCGCCTTCGAGCAGATGGGGCTCGAGCTCGAGGGCGCGCGAGAGGTCGAAGGCGCCGCGGTCGAGGACCTTGTCGAGCTCGATCGCGCAGCGCTGGGTGTAGTGGATGGGCGCGATGGGGTTGATCTGGCGGATCACGCGCTCGACACGCGCGAGCTCTTCCGTCGACACCAGGTCGGTCTTGTTGAGGATGAGCTGGTCGGCGAAGGCCACCTGTTCGTGCGCCTCCTTCGAATCCTTCAGTCGCTGGAGAATGTGCTTGGCGTCAATCACGGTCGTGACCGAGTCCAGCCGCGTGCGGGCCTTGACGTCTTCATCGACAAGGAATGTCTGGACCACCGGCGAGGGGTCGGCCAGGCCCGTTGTCTCGACGAGGATGGCGTCGAACTTCTCCTTGCGCTTCATCAGCCCGCCAAGGATGCGGATCAGGTCGCCCCGTACGGTACAGCAGATGCAGCCGTTGTTCATCTCGAAGACTTCCTCGTCGGTGTCGACGACAAGGTCGTTGTCGATGCCGATTTCGCCGAACTCGTTGACGATGACGGCGTAGCGCTTGCCATGCTGCTCGGTCAGGATGCGGTTCAGCAGCGTGGTCTTGCCGGCGCCGAGATAGCCGGTCAGCACGGTCACGGGAACTTGGGATGACATTTCAGACTCCGGAACTTTCCGGTGTCATGAACCCTCCGCCATCGCGCCAGTCAAGAGGCGTGTGTTGTGGCGCATCATCCCGATATAGGTGGAAGCTGGCCCTCGGGTGCCGGACAGCGCGTCGGAGTAGAGCTGGCCGCCGATCCTGGCGCCCGTCTCGCGGGCGATCTGCTCGATCAGCCGTGGATCGGAGATGTTTTCCACGAAGAGCGTCCTGATCTTTTCCCGACGGATCTGCTCGATCAGGCGCGCGACGCCCTTGGCAGAGGCCTGGGCTTCCGTCGATGTCCCGAGCGGGGCCAGGAATGTCACGCCGTAGGCGCTGCCGAAATAGCCGAAGGCGTCGTGGGAGGTGATCACGCGGCGGCGTGCCTGCGGGATCGTGTCGAGGCTCTGGCGGATGTCGGCGTCGAGCAGGCGGAGCTCGGCTTCATAGGCTTTGGCGCGCGACCTGTAGGCCGCCGCATTGGCGGGGTCGGCCTTGGCCAGCGCCTCGGCGATGTTGGACACATACACAACCGCGTTGCGGGCGTCCTGCCAGGCGTGAGGGTCGAAGCCGCCGTCATGGTTGTGCGCGTGACCGTGGCTGTGGCCATGGCCAGCATGCTTCAGCGGCAGAGGCTTGACGGATTTCGAGACCTCGATGATCGGCGCC
>JBEIFU010000408.1:0-1640 GCA_040382295.1 Alphaproteobacteria bacterium | reverse complement strand
GATACAGCTTTTCAACTGTATAACGGTTTAGCAAACCGCCGCCTTCAGCCTCTCGGCCACAGCTCCCTGCCAGTCACTTGCCCCACCGGAGAGACGGCGGGGCCGTTCTTTTGCCCTTTCGGGCGTCGCCTTGCAACCCTCTGGCCGTCGCGGTACCTCGTTCAGCCCTTCAGCTCGAAGTCCAGCCGGTAGGCATAGCCGCGCATCACGTTGCGGTAGGTCATTTTCCCGCGGCCGGCCTTTTCCTGCGCCTCGAACCAGGCGCGGACCTCGGGGCGGAAGCGGACGTGGAACTGGTCAAGCCAGCCCTTGAGCAGACTGCGAAACCAGCCGGGCAGGCCTTCCTGGTTGCCGAAATCGACCACGTGGATCGTGCCGCCGGGCTTGAGCTCGGTGAAGCCGTGCTCCAGCGCCTCGCGCCAGTCATCCATCATCGAGAGCGAATAGGAATAGATCAGCCGGTCGAAGGGCCGGTCGTGGCCAAGCTTTGCCGCCGTGAAATCGGTCGAGAGCGCGGAGCCCAGGCGGATGCGGCTGGTCAGCCCTGCCCCATCGACCGAGGCCTGCGCCGTCTTCAGCATCTCGGCCGAAGCGTCGATGCCATAGAGGTGCAGGTTCGCGCGCTTCTGCGCCAGTACCACGAGGTTGCGCGCCGTGCCGCAGCCGACCTCGCACACATGGTCGCCGTCGCGCACCGGCAGTTCTTCGATCAGCTTGTCGCGACCGAACAGGTAGTACTTGCGCGTCAGGTCGTAGACATGCCGCGTATAGCGGTACATCTGGTCCATCGCGGAATGTGCATTCGACGAGGCGCCCGGAGCCGACATCAGCTGGCCTTCAGTTCATAGATGTGAAACCCGCCATAGATCGACGAGCGATCCTTGTCGTGGAACGCACGCGCTTCCTCGCCCAGATAGTTCCAGCGCCCGATCAGCTCTGCCGGCAACTTGCGCTCGAGCGGGCTGTCCGCGCCCGCCGTGCGGAAGATGACGCGTGCGCCCGGCGCCGCCGTGCGGGTGATCTGCTGCCAGAGCGCCGTGATCTGCTGTTCGTTCATCCAGTCCTGCGCATCGAGCAGCACATAGCAGTCGAGGCAACGCTCCGGCTGCTTGGCCAGGAAGTCGGTCATCGACGCCAGATGCGTCTCGACACGGTCGGTGCGTTCGCGCACGACGTTATAGATTGCCTCCTGCAAATAAGGCGGCACACCCCTGCGGTCTTCGGTGTCATAGCGGCGGCCAAAGGCCTGCCACGCGAAATAATTGTCCTGCAGCGGAAAATCGCAGGCGAGCTTCTCGATGCGCTGGCGGATCAAACCCGCCGGATCGCCCTTCGAATCCTTGGCCAGCTCGTCATACTGCGCCGGCGGGATGCCCAGCGCATAGAACGAGACCGGCATCTTCGAGAGTGCCTTCACCAGCTTGGAGTCGAACAACGGCGCGATCACGCGGTTGAAGATCACCCGCTGCTCCTCGACCGAGCGCGCGGTCAGCATCTCACGCAGCTCCTTGCCGTGCAGCTTGGCCACCGTCCTGAGCACGCCCAGGAAGCGTCCCAGAAGGCTGTAGCGATAGAGATCCTTCGAAAACATGTCGATCCGCGGGCCCCGCAAGGGCGCGGAGTGCCGCCAATAGCGCCGG
>JBEIFU010000407.1:0-1652 GCA_040382295.1 Alphaproteobacteria bacterium | reverse complement strand
GCCGAACGCAAGGACCCCGCCGGCGTCGGCAGTGTCCGCGCACCCATGGCCGGTCGCATCGTGAAGGTTGCAGCAGAACCGGGCCTCATCGTAGGCAGGGGCGACCTGCTCGTCACTCTCGAGGCCATGAAGATGGAGCACGAACTGCGCGCCGCCGCCGACGGCGTGGTCGACACCGTGTCCATCAAGCTGGGCGACCAGGTGGCGATCCGCCAGGTCCTCGTGACACTGAAATAGCCTGCGGCCGGTCATCAGCCCAGGACCGGAAAGACCTCGCAGGAACCATTGAGGCCACGAAGCGTCACCTGGCGCTTCTCGCCGAACTGGAACGTTCCCAGGCCCCGCGCCAGCGCATGCACGAGATCAGAGGCAAGGATCTCGCCGCCCCGGGCCATCGAACAGATGCGGGCCGACATCACGACCGTGCGCCCGAAGAAATCATCGTCACGCCGGATCGCTTCGCCCGAATGCAGCCCCACGCGCACGCGGACCGTTCGCCCCTCGAAGCCTTCATTGCTGCGATCCCGGATCGCGACGGAGCAACGCAGGGCCTCCGCTGCCGACGGAAAGGCAAGCATGTACCCGTCCCCCTGCGACTTGACCACATATCCACGAAAAGACGCAGCCGCCTCGCGCACGATACGGTCATGCCACGCCAGCAGGTTCAGAAACATAGTGTCCCCGATACGCTCCATCATCGCCGACGACCCCTCGATATCCGTAAATGCGATCGTCACCGTGCCATCGGGTGCCGACGCCGGCCTGAGGTCCGGCAACTCCGCCTCGATACTCTGCTCCAGCAGGTCCAGGCTGGTGGTCAGGTGAACCCCCAGCGCATCCATATTGGGATTGCCGATAGACGTATGCCAGTGCTGCACACGCCACTGCCCACGTTCGATACCCAGCACGAAACTCATCCGGCTCTTGACCTGCACGCCCGAGCTCAGCGTCAGCACCGGATCGTCGGCGACCCAGCCAAACGAGCCCATCGCCTGGGCAACAAGCCGCCCCGGCGTGACGACAAGTCCCGAAAGCTCCTGCACCTGCTTGGCGAGGAGGTCGAGTGTCTGCGGCCCGACCCACCACTCGTCGGGGTCGCTTCCGATGATGACGAGGCTGGGCGCCTCCGTGGTCATCCCCCGCATGCCCTCGACATCACCGGCCTCGAAGAACCGGTAATAGCGCAGGATGAAGGCACGCAGCTCCTCGCTGGCAACCGCATCGGCCATGGATCAGCCTACGCCATCTGATAGCGGACAGGCAGCGTCTTCAGCCCGCTGACGAAATTCGCCAGCGTGTTCTTCGGCGTACCGTTGAGCTCGATCGACTTCAGCCGCGGCAGCAGCTCGTTGTAGAGCGCCTTGATCTCCATGCGCGCCAGATGCATCCCGAGGCACAGGTGCACGCCATAGCCGAACGCCACATGCCGCGTCACGTTGCGGTCGACCTTGAACGAGAACGGATCCTCGAACACCTCCTCGTCGCGGTTCCCCGACCAGTAGAACAGACAGAGCCCGTCACCTTCGCGCACCTTCTTGCCGCGCAGTGAATAGTCCTGCACCGCCGTGCGCATGAAGTGCTTGACCGGCGTGACCCAGCGGATCGACTCCTCGACGAAGTTCGGCACAAGGCTCATGTCCGCACGCAGCTTC
>JBEIFU010000406.1:0-1656 GCA_040382295.1 Alphaproteobacteria bacterium | reverse complement strand
TTCTTTCTGTCAAGAGGCCGCACGTATTCCTCTGCAATTGCAGATGTCGTTGATCCCGTTGCCGGACGGGGAACGCGACGGAGCCTGAGGTTGCCACCCGTGAAGGATGTGCGACGGTTGTTCATGCTGATATGCGAGGGTTGGTTACCTCAAGACAGATTTACGTCGCGGGGCTGCCTTCGCTCTAGGGTCTGAGATCGCCCGACATGCGTTGCCGCTCGCCTGGCCCACCAATAACGTTGTCGAGGGTTCCCCAGTGGCCGCGGCTGCGCCGCGTTCCCCCTCCGGCATCTGAGTCAGTCTGTGGGTCTGCGCACCTCCTGTCTTTTCATCTTGGTCAGCGGTATTGGTCTTCGGTCTTCTCAGTCGCCGGCGGCCCCGGCTGGCTCGATCTTGATGCCCTGCCAGCCCGAGATCTGGACCTCGCGCCCGACGGCCCAGACGAACCCGGTGAGCTCACGCGCCACCGCGACCACGGCCTTGTTCTTCATCACCCGGCGCGCCACCAGGCGCTTGAACTTGGCGTTCAGCCGCAGCTGCGCCTTCCAGGCGATGTCGGTGACTGCCTTGGGCAACTGGTCGTGCCGCGCGGCGATGATCGGGCTCACGCGCGGGCTGTGCTGGTAGTGCCAGGCCACTTCCACGAGCATGCGCCGCGCGGCGCTGTTGCCGGCCTTGGTGATGCTGCCCTGACGCCGCTTCGGGCCCGAGGAGTGCTCGCCCGGCACCAGGCCGACGTAGGCCATCAGCTGGCGCGGGTTGTCAAAGCGCACGAAGTCCTGCAGCTCGGCCACCAGCGTCATCGCCGCGACCAGTTGCACCCCTCGCATGGCCTGCAGCGCCTGCACCAGCGGCGCCAGGCCCCACTCGGGCAGCGTGTCGCGCATCGCTTGCTCTAGCCTGCCGATGCGGGTCGTGGCCTCGGTCACGGCGTGCAGGTACTCTTGCATGCCGATCTGCTGCGCGGCGTGCGGCACCTTCAGCGTGGCCAGCCAGCGCAGGTGGGCGGCCGTCCAGGCGCTCTTGCCAGCGTAGGCGATGCCGTTGCGCAGCAGCAGCGCCTTCAGCCGGTGGCGCGCGTTGCGGCACTCGCGCACGGCGTCCTCGCGGGCGCGCGCCAGGTCGCGCACGGCTTCGTCGGCGGCGTCGGGCACACGCACCGCGGTGAGGTCCCCCGACCTGGACAGCCGCGCCAACATCATCGCGTCGCGCCGATCCGTCTTCACGCGGTCCCCCGAGCGCTTGGGGATCGACGACGGTGCGACGACTTCGCAGTCGATGCCCTGCGCGCTCAGGTGCCGCCAGATCACGAACCCGCAAGGGCCCGCCTCGTAGACCACATGCAGGCGATGCCCCTTGCTGATCAACCGGCGCAGCGCCTTGTCCAGCCCAACGAGGTCCCCGCCGAGGCTGCAGACATGCCGGACCTCGCCGTCCCGCCCGGCATCCGCTGTGGCCACGTCGATGCTGTCCTTGTGAACATCCAATCCGACGTACAGAGTGCTAGATTCCTTCATGGCCCGTCTCCTTGCAAGTTCGCAACGACCTGACCGACCATCGGTCCGGTGCATTGGTGTAGCTCGGCACGCCTGCGGCGTGCAACCTACGTCATTGCAGGGGATGGGCCACCCGAACTTGCGAAGCCATTCTGTCTAG
>JBEIFU010000405.1:0-1663 GCA_040382295.1 Alphaproteobacteria bacterium | reverse complement strand
TGCGAACTACGGCTACAATGACCGCGTCCTGCTGCCGGTGGACATCACCGTGCCTGCGGGGCTTGCGCCCGGCACGGACGTGAGGCTGAAGGTCGAAGCAAGCTGGCTGGCCTGCAAGGACATTTGTGTCCCCGAAAGCGCAACGCTGGAACTGGTACTACCCGTTGTCGATGGCGAGGCGCAACCTGTCCCCCAATGGCAGGCCGACTTCGCCCGCGCTCGCGCATCCGAGCCCCTGAAGAACGGCCCCTTTGCCGGTCGCTTCGACGTCAAGGACACGGGCGTCACGCTCTATGTCGAGCCACCTTCGGGCGCCAACATTTCGCCGGAGGGCATTCTCTTCTTCCCCTTCGGCAAGGGCCTGATCCAGGCATCCGCCGTGCAGAAGCCTGTGACGGTCGGCACCGGCATCGCCATTCGCGTGCCACCCGGCTGGCGGCTGCGGGATCCCGAGCAGCTTGCCCAGACCGGAACGCTGGAAGGCGTCCTCGTCGTGCCGGCGCGCAACGGTTCGCCGGCGCGCGCCTTCGAGATGGCCCTGGCACGCGGGCCGGTACCCGCCATGCCCGCAACGCCAGCTGCAGCCAGCACATCGTTCCTCGAGGCGATCCTGTTTGCCGTTCTGGGCGGTCTGATCCTGAACCTCATGCCCTGCGTCTTTCCGATCCTGTCCATGAAGGCGCTGTCGCTCATCAATTCAAGCCAGAAAGACCGGCCGTGGGTCGACGGCCTCGTCTATCTGGCCGGCGTCCTCGTGACCTTTGCGAGCCTTGCGGGGGCGCTGCTGTGGCTGCGCGCCCTCGGCGAGGATGTGGGCTGGGGCTTCCAGTTGCAGTCGCCGCTGTCGGTCGCGATCATTGCCTATGTGCTCGCGCTCGTGGGCTTCTCGCTGTCGGGCCTCTTCACGCTGGGCACGTCGCTGCAGGGCGCAGGGCAGGGGCTTGCCGGCAAGTCGGGCCTCGTCGGCACGTTCTTCACCGGTGGTCTCGCCGTCGTGGTGGCGGCTCCGTGTACGGCCCCCTTCATGGGCGTGGCGATGAGCTTTGCCTTCACCCAGTCAGCGCCCGTGACCATCGCGGTGTTTCTCGCGCTGGGCTTCGGTCTCGCGCTGCCCTGGGTGCTCTTCAGCGCCGTGCCAGCCCTTGTGCGCCTCCTGCCCCGTCCGGGCGACTGGATGGAGCGCTTCAGGGAGTTCCTGGCCTTCCCCATGTATGGCGCCGTCGCGTGGCTGGTCTGGGTCCTTTCGCAGCAGGTCGATCCCGAAGGCCTGTTCCGGGTGATGCTGGGTCTTGTCCTGCTTGCGCAGGGCGCGTGGGCGCTGGGCAACCTGCAGCGACGCGCAAGCCTGACCGGGATGGTTCTGTTCGTGGCGGGCTTCGGCGCCGCGATCGCCCTGATCGTCATGCCCTTTGCACCGCCGAAATCGAGCCCTACCGCAGCGGGCGGGGCCTCGGTCTCAAGCCGCGAATTCGCCGAACCCTATTCCGCAGAGCGGCTGGCCACCTTGCGCGCCGAGGGCCGGCCGGTCTTCATTAACCTCACCGCGGCGTGGTGCGTCAGCTGCCTCTACAACGAGCGTGTTGCCCTCTCGACCGAGGCCGTGCGCAGCGCTTTCCGCGACACCGGCACCGCCTACCTCGTGGGCGACTGGACCAACCGGGAT
>JBEIFU010000404.1:0-1677 GCA_040382295.1 Alphaproteobacteria bacterium | reverse complement strand
GCAGCCTTCGCCGAAGGAACAACGCGGATGAACGGCTTGGCCGAACTTCGGGTGAAGGAAAGCGACCGTCTGGCAGCCATTGCCGCGGGCCTCGGCGAAATCGGCATCACATGTCGCATGGGGCCAGACTGGCTCGAAGTCGACGGCAAGGGTCCCGATGGGGTGCCCGGCGGCGGCCTGGTGCAGACCCAGATGGACCATCGCATCGCCATGTCCTTCCTCGTGGCAGGCCTCGCCGCACGCAGACAGGTGACTGTCGATGACACGGCCTTCATCGCTACAAGCTTCCCGACCTTCATCCCCATGATGCAAGCCCTCGGGGGCCAGTTCCGGACGCCCGCAGGATGAGGCAAACACCCGTTGTGGCGATTGACGGCCCGGCCGCCTCCGGCAAAGGCACAGTTGCCCGCCGGCTCGCAGCCACGCTCGGCTTCGCACACCTCGACACGGGCCTCCTCTACCGGGCCGTGGGCCTCGCCGTGATCGAGGCTGGCGGTGACCCGGCAGATGCAGGCGCCGCAACCCGGGCCGCCGCAGCGCTTGATCTCGTGCGCCTCGAGGACCCCGCCCTGCGTGGCGATCTCGCAGGCTCGGCCGCATCGAAAGTCGCTGCCGTCCCGGAAGTCCGCGCCTCCCTGCTGGCTTTCCAGCGCAATTTTGCCAAGTCCCCGCCAGGCGGCCTCGGCGCTGTTCTGGACGGCCGCGACATCGGCACCGTCATTTGTCCGGACGCAAGCGTGAAGCTGTTCATCACCGCAACCGCCGAAATCCGCGCCCACCGCCGCTTCCTCGAGCTTGCCTCGCAGGGATCCGCCTGGACCGAGCCCGAGGTCCTGGCGGACATCCGGGTCCGGGACGCGCGCGACATGAGCCGCCCTGTCGCACCCCTGGCACAGGCGCCAGACGCACACTTGCTGGACACGAGCGATCTGGATATAGAAACGGCCGTCGCGCGGGCGCTTTCGATCGTCCGGGCGGCACTCGGCACTTGAGCAGTGCGCGCGCCTTGGGACCCCGGGGTCTCGGACGCGCTTTTTTTGTTCTTTGAAACCGGGTCTCGCGGCGCACCCCCTGAAACGGGAGACGCCAACGACCAAGTCCGCCGGCACCGGCCGGTCGGCATGCGCCTGAGTTGGAGACTAATATATGGCACGCCCTGGTTCGCGCACCGCGCAACAGGAATCCTACAATCCCTCGAAGGAAGACTTTGCAGCCCTCCTCGAGGAAAGCTTCGAAACGCACGGCCTTCAGGAAGGTAACGTCGTTTCCGGCCGCGTCATCGGCATTGAAAAGGAATACGCGATCATCGACGTCGGTCTGAAGACCGAAGGCAAGATCGCCCTCAAGGAATTCGCACTCGCTGGCCAGGCACCGAACATCAAGGTCGGTGACACCGTGGAAGTGTTCCTTGACCGCGTCGAGAACGCGATGGGTGAAGCCATCCTCTCGCGCGACAAGGCCCGCCGCGAGGAATCCTGGACGCGCCTCGAGCGCGCCTACGAAGACAAGCAGCGCGTCACCGGCGTCATCTTCGGGCGCGTCAAGGGCGGCTTCACCGTCGACCTCGACGGCGCCGTGGCCTTCCTTCCCGGCAGCCAGGTCGACATCCGCCCCGTGCGCGATGCCGGCCCGCTGATGAACAAGGTCGAGCCCTTCCACATCCTCAAGATGGACAAG
>JBEIFU010000403.1:0-1679 GCA_040382295.1 Alphaproteobacteria bacterium | reverse complement strand
GGTTGAGCCAGACAGAGCCGACGGGGCTCCAATTGCGGGTTTTGCCTGACCATCTGTCTGGGCGCGCGGCGCGGGCGCGTTCATAGACCTTGTGGCGGCTGGCCAGCAGCGCGTGATCTTGACCGCGATGGCGTTGATCTGTGAGCGGTGTTTCTGCGCCACGTCGGGCGGGGCTTGACAGCTGCAATAGGCCTATCAGGCTGCGTTGGGCCGCCATTGCCAGGGCAGCAGCTCATCGATCCGGCTGTTTGGCCAGAGGTTGACGAGGCGCGTCAGAATGTCGGTCAGATAAGCCTGCGGATCGACGCCATGGAGCCGGCAGGTTTGAATGAGGATCGCCACAACGGCCCAGTTTTGGGCGGCGTCGTCCGAAGGGGCGACATGATGCAGGGATTTCGGCGAGGGAAGTTCGAATAACCTATCCATTCCATCCTGATGCTGGCCGAGACCTGGTTGTCATCAGCGAACAAATCCACGATGGCCGTCGCCACTTCACTGTCCGCCGTGAGAGCGGCCAGCTCCATCTTCTGCCGGCATGGATGACAGAGCCAAAAGCAGCATCAGCTAAAATTGTAGCCAGTCCGTTTCTGCCGGTGAGCCGACTTCTTGAGCTTCGCACGTTCCTTGATCTCCTCATAGCCTTGCCTCTTGGGGAATCGCCCCCCGCTGAGGGAGGTTCTCATGTCCATGACAATCAAACGGCGTCAGCCGGATCTGTTCGCGACAACGCGAACGGAAAGTCTGCCCCTGGAGGTGCAAGCCGAAGCCGCGAAGTTGCTGTCGCTTCTGCTAAAGGAAGCCGTCGCCGCGCCTTGCATCCCGCCCCTCATTCAGCCCCTCATTCAGGCCCTCACTCCCTGACCAATTGAAGCAGCGGATGCACGCCCGCCCGTTTGATCGTGCGCCCCATCACCCGGATGCGCGTCCTGTCGATCAGCATGGCCGTCGGGTCGAGGCGGCCTTGCAGCGAGGCCCAATAGACCGGTGCAGGCAGAGCCACCTGCAACAGCAGGTCGAAGTCGCCGACGATCTCCACCGCCTCGATGATCTCGGGCGCGGCGGCAATGGCGGAATCCAGCTCCGCGCGGGCCACGCGGGAGGCAGGCGTCAAAACGATCTCCACAAACAGCATCGGCCAGGCCTCGAACACGGTCTCGTCGATCTCGGCGACATGGCGGCGGATGGCGCCGGACTCCTCCAGCCGCTTCACGCGGCCAAGCGCGCCGCTGTGCGACAGCGCGATCTCCTCGGCGATGGCCTGAACAGTGATCCGCGCATCCGTCTGGAGCAGGCGCAAAATGGTGTGGTCGGTCTCGTCGAGCAGCATGCCGGAGGGCGCGAATAATGCAGCCGCTCGCCGTTGCTGGACCATACGCCAGTCATTCAAATTCATTCGACTGTCATCCCCCACCCTGAACGACATGAATTCGACGGGCCTATAGCTGGATTGATTTTGCGCCAAAACCCTCTTCGAGCAGTTCAATCGCGGTTCTACCGAATGCGGAAATTCGCGAGACTTCCCCAGGCCGCCGCGCCGTTCCCCGCAAACCCTCCCGCTTCCTGTCTGCGCTTCTCGCACGCGGGCGGTCGCCGGCAAGGGGCAAGCCTGCCGGGCGTCTTGCGACGCCCCCTATGCCCGCGCCCCGTTCCTGTCGTCACTTTGCCCGCATGCGCGCCGC
>JBEIFU010000402.1:0-1680 GCA_040382295.1 Alphaproteobacteria bacterium | reverse complement strand
GCGATCATGTCGGCGACAAGGCGGGCGGTACCCATGCAGGTGGTCCAGCCGATGTGGCCGTGGCCGGTGTTGAGCCAGAGATTGGCGTACATGGTGGCGCTGGCCACCGGCACGCCGTCGGCGCTCATGGGCCTCAGGCCCGTCCACGGCATGATGTGCGAAGGCGCAACCGTCTCGGCGAGGCGCGGATAGACGCGGGCCAGCAGCGCCATCAGGTAGTCGATGCGCGGCTGGCGGATCGTTGTATCGAGGCCCGCAAATTCTGCCGTTCCGGCGATCCGCACACGCGTGTCGTCGATGGGCGTGACAGCCACATGCACGCTGTTATCAGACAAGGGCATGGTGGGCGCGTGCGGATTGCCCTTGCAGTGAAGCGTGAGCGAATAGCCCTTGGCCGGTCGCACCGACAGGCGCAGGCCCAGCGCATCGGCAAGCGGCGTGCTATAGCTGCCTGCGGCCAGCACATAGGCGTCAGCCGTGATCCTGCCCTCGGCCGTTTCAATGCCAGCGATGCGTCCCGGCCCGGCGGCAAGCCCCGTGACATCTGTGCTGAAGGCAAAGGTGACGCCGCGCTGGGCGAGCCTCTCGGTGAGTACTGTGCAGAACTGGTGCGCGTCGCCGCGCTCGTCGTCGCTGAAATGAACGCTGCCCATGATGGCGCTGGCCACGGGCGCCAATGCAGGCTCGCGGGCAATCGTCTCGTCCCGGTCGAGCACACGCAAATCAATGCCCAGCGGTTCGACCCTGCGCGCCGCGCCCTGGCTCAGCGCAAAGGCCTCGGGCGAGCGGCTGACCGACAGCAGGCCCGTCTTCTTCCAGCAGAACGCGATATCGAGGTCGCCACGCAGCGCGTCCATCTCGCTGCGGGCCAGCAGCGCGAGACGCAGGTTCCTCAGCGTATTGACCTTGTGGCGCGCAGGCATGGACTCGGCAAGGAAGCGCAGCCCCCAGAAGACAAGGCCGGGCAGCGCGCGCAGGTGCAGGAGCATCGGCGCATCATCCCGGCCCAGCCAGCGCAACAGGTCCAGTGCGACGCCGGGCTCGTTCCACGGACCAACCAGGCTTGGATGCATCAGCGCGGCGTTGCCAAAGCTGGTCTCGAGGCCCGGGCCCTCGCGCCTGTCCACGACCGTCACCCGCACGCCCCGCCGCTCGAGGGCGTAGGCGGTGGTCAGTCCGGCGAGGCCTGCTCCGATGATGGCGACGTGCATGGTGTTTCGTCCTTGCCTTCGAGGTCTATCCGGAAATGCGCGGGGTTGCGAGGGGCGTTGCGCGATTGGTCGCGGTGTCCTGTGACGGGATGTCCCTCGACGCACGCGTGGATCGGCCTATTCCTGTTGGTCGTGCGTAAAGGAGATTTGCGATGCGTCGCTTCTGGTTCCAGTTGCACAAGTGGACGGCCCTGATTGTCGGCCTGCAGGTGCTGGCCTGGATCGTGTCCGGGCTCTACATGACGTTCGTTCCGATCGAGACCGTTCGCGGCGAGCACAACATCCGGAAGGCCGAGCCTCGGGATCTGCGTGAGGTGCCGCTCAAGGGCCTGCCGGTCGAAGCCGTCAAGGCGTTGGGCGGGCCTGTCACGCGGCTTGAACTGGTTGACGTGGATGGGCGCCTGTCGTGGCGGGCCGATATCTCGGGCAAGCCGGCGGCGCTGATCGATGATGCGAGCGGGCAGGTGAT
>JBEIFU010000401.1:0-1683 GCA_040382295.1 Alphaproteobacteria bacterium | reverse complement strand
CGCCGACCGCAAGGAGCAGGTCGGCTCGGGCGACCGCTCCGAGCGCATCCGCACCTATAACTTCCCTCAAGGCCGCTGCACCGACCACCGCATCAACCTGACGCTCTACGAACTCGACCAGGTCATGCAGGGCCTCTCGCTTGGCAAGATCATCGACGCACTGGTCTCCGATGACCAGGCAAAGAAGCTGGCCATGCTCGACGAGAGCGCCGCCGCCTGATCTTCCGGCCTCAGAAGGACTGGTTCAGCCTCAGGGCCGCACTTCCGCTGTTCGGCGGCTCGCGCTTGGGCGTCGTGCCGCCCCTCAGGATCTTCTGCAGGAACAGCGTCCGATCACGGTCAGGATAACTCGCAGTGCCTTTGTCCGAACGTTCTTCGAAGCGCGCCAGCACCGCTGTCCCCTCAAGCTGGAAGCCACCACCGACTGTTGGCGCCAGCACCGGCGCCAGCAGGTGAACGACCGCGTTCGTCCGCCGGTAAACTTCCTCATAGCCGCTCGCAGCACGCAGGTGCACGCTGTACCGGTGCGCGGTCAGCGTATCGGCAAACGGGTCGAGACCCGCCGCCTCGACCGAAAGACCGCGATTGACAACACCAACCGAGATGATCGCATCCGCAAGCCCAAGCGCGACCGTTTCCTGGATCAGGCAGTTGCCCTGGCCGATCTGGGCGCGCATGCGCTCATCAGTCCGCTGATCGACGCCCCGCGACCATCCACCGGGTTCTTCAGAGATGAAGTACATTTCATTGCTGCTGGAAAGCTTGACATAAGGGCATCGGTCCCGGCGCTCCATCCGGAAGGACAGCACCTTGCGCGTCGGGTCGATGTCCGTGGTCACGCCTCCGTCAAGGGTCATGACACGCGCGGCATGGCCGTCGAGCAGCAACAACATGCACAGCCCGCCGCAGCGCGTCTCGTCCCGCTGGAACCAGCCCTCGCGGTCCTGCCGGATGGCGATTGTGCCGGCCTTCAAGGGCGGCGAGAACGTGTCGCGATCATCGGCGACAAGCGTCGCAACCCTCTGGCTGAGGTTGGAATTGATGAAGTGTGGTGGAACCGACAACAGCAGAAGCGTGGCGCCGGCACCAATGACATAGCCCATCGCACCGACGTTCAGCACGCGATGCAGCACGACACTACCGAGCGAGACCATGAAGACAAGGGGCGCAAAGGCAAGGGCAATGGCAAGCGGGAGCCCGATGACCGTGATGGCCACAAGGATGACGATCGTCGGCGCAAACACCGTGAGGGCCGCAGCCAGCCCGGTGATGAGAAGCCAGTTGGCGATCAACAGATTTGCGAAGCTGAACATCCGCATGGGCAAGGTCTTCCAGCGATTGGTCGACGGATTTCATCACGGGCCCATGAACCCGGCGCTAAGAGGCAGTGCCAGACCACCTGCGCTGTTGGCATCATGGTGAACAGGCTGCTAACAGGAGGGCATGGAACGCGAGCCCGGTCATGAAATCCTGCGTGCCGCCGCTGCCCGCCTGGCAGCCGCCGGGCTGGACGAACCTGCGCGCGAGGCACGCCTGCTGGCACGGGCGGCGCGCGACGCGACTGAATTCGAAACGTTCATCAGCCGCCGCGCCAACCGAGAGCCCTTCGCCTACATCATCGGACGCCGCGAATTCTGGTCACTCGACTTCGAAGTCACGCCTGACGTCCTGATCCCGCGCCCT
>JBEIFU010000400.1:0-1691 GCA_040382295.1 Alphaproteobacteria bacterium | reverse complement strand
GCCGAACAGTTCGACCACACGGCACCCCTCACAGTGCTCGTGAACCCCGTGATCAAGGTTCTCTCGCCCGAGCGGGAAGGCGGCTGGGAGGGTTGCCTGTCCGTCCCCGGTCTCAGGGGTTGGGTGGAACGGCCTGCTCATATCAGCTACACGGGCACGGGGCTTGACGGAAAGCGGATCGAGCGGGTCGCCAAAGGCTTCCATGCCCGGGTTGTGCAGCACGAATGTGACCATCTCGATGGCATTCTCTACCCGCAGAGAATGACGGACATGGGCAAGCTCATCTTCGAGAGCGAGGCCAGACATTGGTTCGAGGGAAAAACATGACAAATCAGGGCGGCAAGCAGGGTGACGATCTTCGCGAGAGAATTCTTGACGCATTGTTGCCCCACGTAGCCTTCGACGGCTGGACCGAGAAGGCCTTGGCTGAAGCAGCCTCGCGTCTGGGTCTTGATGAGGCGCAGTCGCGTATGGCCTTCCCGCGTGGAATTGCAGATGCAATCACGCATTTCTCGCATCGCGCGGACGATGAAGCAGAGGCCCGCATCGCACAGGCAGACCTCAAGGCAATGAAGGTTCGTGAGCGCGTGGCATTTGCGGTGCGTACCCGTATCGAGGTCATCGCCGCCCATCGCGAGGCAGCACGCCGCGGTGCCGCCCTTTTTGCGCTGCCCCAACACGCGATTGACGGCGCCGCCTGTGTTTACAGGACCTGCGACATGATCTGGCGCGCAATTGGTGACACATCAACCGACTTCAATTTCTACACCAAACGCGGGCTTCTTTCCGGCGTGTTTACATCGACGATGCTTTACTGGTTCAGCGACAGCAGCGAGGGCAGCTCGGAAACCTGGAAGTTTCTGGACCGGCGAATTGCCGACGTGATGCAGATCGAGAAGGTGAAGTCGGCCGTGATGAAAGCCGCGAGTGCGCTGCCAAGCCCGCTCTCGATCCTCGCCGCCCTTCGCTACCCGGGACGCTGATCCGCTGGCCTCAGGCCAAGCGGATAAAGGCGTGTGACGTGACCCATCTTGCGGCCTTCGCGGGCATCGCCTTTGCCATAGTGATGCAAGGCAGTGGCCGGCTGCGCAGCCAGTTCCTGCCATCGTTCGATCTCGTCACCCAGGAGATTGGTCATGATGGCATCCGAGTGTCGCGTCGTGTCTCCCAACGGCCAACCGCACACTGCACGGATATGCTGTTCGAACTGGCTCACCGGACACGCGTCGATCGTCCAGTGCCCGGAATTATGGACACGGGGCGCAATCTCGTTGACGAGAAGAGTGCCACTGTCTGTCTCAAACAGCTCCACGCCCATGACCCCGACATAGTCGAACGCTGACAGAAGGGTTTCGGCAATGCGTCGGGCCTCAGCCCGAAGGTGGCCGCTCGCCCGCGCCGGCGCAAGCGTCGCCCGCAGGATGTGGTTCTCGTGCCTGTTCTCGACCAGATCGTAGCAGGCAATCGCACCGTTTCGGCCGCGCGCGGCAACCAGAGAGAGCTCGCGCCGGAACGACACGAAGCCTTCGAGGATACAGGGCGAACGATTCAGCGCCTGCCACGCGGGCATCAAGTCGGCAGGCTGGCGTACCATGCGCTGACCCTTCCCGTCGTAACCGAACCTCGCCGTCTTGAGCACGGCTGGGGTCCCGATCGCAGACAGGGCATCGTCCAGTGACACCTCGTCATCT
>JBEIFU010000399.1:0-1696 GCA_040382295.1 Alphaproteobacteria bacterium | reverse complement strand
GTCGCGCAATTCGCTGCCGGGGCAAGTGCCGTGGTACCGATGGAGAAGGCAGGGGGCTGAATGATAATGATATTTGCGAAAGTGTTCTTGCGGCTGATTGTTCTGCTGATCGTACTCGCCGCAATCTCCTATCCTGCCGCGGACTGGATGCGCGTTCCCATGGACGATACGGCGCGCGCGGCACTCACGCAGGCAGGCAAGGCCGATCGCTTCGTGCCGCTTACGGCGGGCGTGATGCATGTGCGGGTACAGGGTCCGGAAGACGGACCAGCCGTGCTGCTGGTCCACGGCGCGACCATTGGGGGGTTTGCGTTTGATCGTTGGATCAAGCCGCTGAGTGAGGCGGGATTTCGCGTTATCGTGCCGGACATGTTCGGATACGGGTACTCTGACCGACCGACTGTGACCTATGACCAGGCGTTCTACGCCACGCAGCTCGGTGACTTGCTCGACAAGCTGAAAGTCACAGGGCCGTTGCACATCGTTGGATCGTCGATGGGTGGCGCCATCACATCCGACTTCGTCGCCGCAAACGCCTCGCGCATCCGCTCGGTTACGCTCATTGCGCCGGCAGGGCTTGGGACGCTTGAAGCCCAGCGCCTGCCGATCGCCAGGCTATTCGTGGCAACTGTAATTGGCGACTGGATCGCGCGTGTGCCGGGTGCGTCGGTGCTGGCAGGCGCGATCGCGCAGAGTGACATCGGCGGCGTTGAAGGCATTGCAGACTGGATGAAAGAGCAAACCAGGTACAGGGGCTTTGCAGAAGGGCAACTAAGCACCCTCAGGCACTACGACATTGCCAATCGCCTGCAGGCCTATGAGGCGCTGGGACGATCGGCGTTGCCGGTATTGGCCCTGTGGGGGACGGCGGATACGGTCGTGCCGTTCGTGCATTCCGAGGAGTTGCTCAGGCGTATACCGCAGGCGAAGCTGGTGCCGGTTGAAGGCGCGCCACACGGCCTGCCGCTTCTTCAGCGCGATGAGATGATTGCGATCGTGCTGCCGTTTCTGAATGCGCAGAACGCGCCGGGCGCTCTGTAGTCTGGTACGGAGAGCGTCGATGAGCCTGACTTATGACAGCATGGGCATAAACTACAAAGAGCTCCGCAAGCCGGACCCACGCATCGCGCGCTTCATCAATGAAGCCCTGGGAGATGCCCGCACCGTGCTGAACGTCGGCGCTGGAACCGGTTCCTATGAGCCGACCGACCGCGATGTGACGGCGGTCGAACCCTCCCGCGAGATGATCCGCCAGCGAAAGCCGGGTGCGGCGCGGGCGATCGAGGCCAGCGCCGAGAGCCTGCCATTCCCGGAAAAAAGCTTCGATGCCTCCATGGCGATCCTGACGATCCACCACTGGACGGACAAGCGAGCGGGACTGCGCGAGATGCGTCGCGTCACGCGGGGACCGGTCGTTCTGCTGACATTCGATCCCTCATGCAGGCCTTGGCTGACCGACTATCTCCCAGAACTGGCAGAGCTGGATGATCAGCGCATGCCGACCCTGTCGGAACTCGAACAATGGCTTGGCCCGTTGAAGGTGACAAATGTCGCCATCCCGGAGGACTGCACCGACGGTTTCCTCTACGCCTACTGGAAACGCCCTGCCGCCTATCTCGATCCTCGCCTGCGTGCCGGAAGTTCATCCTTCTGGCTGATAAAGGGCGCGCAGGAGAGGCTGGAGACGTTGAAGCGC
>JBEIFU010000398.1:0-1706 GCA_040382295.1 Alphaproteobacteria bacterium | reverse complement strand
GGAGGGCGTGACAACGGTCGAGATCAAGTCCGGCTATGGCCTCGACGCCGAAACCGAGCTGCGCCTGCTGCGAACCGCGCATGCTGCTGGCAAGGCGGCAAACCTGTCGATCGTGCCGACCTTTCTGGGGCTTCATGCCCTGCCGCCCGGCGTCGATCGCGCCGCCTTCATTGCCGAGATGGCTGGCCCCGTCCTCAGGCAGGTGGCGCAGGAGAAGCTTGCAACCGCCGTCGATGCCTTCTGCGAAGGAATAGCCTTTACCCCCGCCGAGACCGAGACCTTCTTCGCCGCAGCGAACAAGGCTGGCCTCAAGGTGAAGTTGCACGCCGATCAACTATCCGACACCAGCGGCGCAGCCCTCGCGGCCCGCTTTGGCGCGCTGTCGGCAGATCACCTCGAATACACGAACGAAAACGGCGTGCTGGCCATCGCGAAGGCAGGAACAGTGGCTGTCATGCTGCCCGCCGCCTTCTTCTGCCTGCGCGAGACCCGGCTTCCACCGATCAATCTCCTCCGCCGGCATGGGGTGCCAATGGCCGTAGCGTCGGACTGCAACCCGGGAACGTCCCCGATGGTGTCCCTGTTGGGCGCCATGGCGATGGCGGCAACGCTGTTCCGCATGACGCCGGAAGAAATCCTCAAAGGCGTCACCATCAATGCCGCCCGCGCACTGGGTCTGCACGCCGACCGCGGCACGCTCGAGGCGGGTAAGCGCGCAGACATCGCCATTTGGCCCATCGAGCACCCGGCCGAACTATCCTACTGGCTGGGCGGACTGAGGCCCCAGGCGGTCATTCGCAGCCGCTGACTGCGTGCCGGCGCCTGAGGTGACAAACGCCGCAACATCAACGAAAGTGGCGTCCGCCACTTTCGCAATTGGACTGAGGACAAAGGCGCCGATGAGCAACGTTTCTGCGGGAACAGCAACGCCCGGCTTTGCACACTATCCCTCGCTGAAGGGCGAGGCCGTCATCGTCACGGGCGGCGCCACCGGCATCGGCGCATCGATCGTGGAGTATTTCGCGGGACAAGGCGCGCGCGTGGGGTTCCTCGATGTCGACGAAGCCGCGGGCAGGGCGCTCGCGGCAGCAACAGGCACAAGCTTCATCCGCTGCGACCTGCGCGATATCGATGCCCTCAGGGACGCCATCGCGCGCCTGCAGCGCGAGCACGGCCCCACGCTCGCCCTCGTCAACAACGCCGCCCGCGACGACCGTCACGCCGTCGCCGACGTGACGCCTGACTACTGGGACGAGCGGATGGCAACCAACCTGCGCCACCAGTTCTTTGCCGCCCAGGCTGTGGCTCCTGCCATGCGCACCCGCAAGCGCGGTTCGATCATCAACATGGGCTCGGTCAGCTGGATGCTGTCGCTTGGCAACATGCCGGCCTATGTGACGGCCAAGTCAGCCGTGCAGGGACTGACCCGTGGCCTGGCTCGCGACCTTGGCGGCGACATGATCCGCGTAAACTCTGTCGTTCCGGGCTGGGTCATGACCGAACGCCAGGTGAAGTTGTGGCTCACGCCCGAGGGCGAGGCCGACATCATGCGCAACCAGTGCCTGCCGGAAAAGATCTATCCGCCTGACATCGCCCGCATGGTCTTGTGGCTCGCCGCCGACGACAGCCGCATGGTCACAGCCCAGAGCTTCATCGTCGACGGCGGCTGGACCTGATCAGGCAGGATTCACGACGCGCTTGAAGTC
>JBEIFU010000397.1:0-1719 GCA_040382295.1 Alphaproteobacteria bacterium | reverse complement strand
CTCGCTTACGGGGACAGGGTGGTTGAACTTCCGCATGCGCAGCATGGTGATGGCATTCTCGAGCTATCACCTCTGGCAGGACTGGCGCCTGCCTGCACAGGCGCTCGCGCGCCGCTTCACCGATTTCGAGCCCGGCATTCATTACCCGCAGGCCCAGATGCAGTCGGGCACGACTGGAGTGAACGTGGCGCGTATCTACAATCCCGTGAAGCAGTCGCGCGACCAGGACCCGGAGGGCATCTTCATTCGGCGCTGGGTCCCGGAACTTGCCGGCCTTCCAACAGACCTGCTTCACGAGCCCTGGGCTGTGCCGCCCGGCGCCCTTGCCGATCGCGGGATCGTGCTGGGCCAAACCTACCCCATGCCGATGGTCGACCACATGAAGGCCGCCGCCCACGCGCGCGAGGCGATCTATTCGGTTCGCAAGGGCGCCGGCTTCAGGACGAAAGCCGACGCCATCCAGTCAAAGCATGGCAGTCGCAAGGCAGGGCTGCCGCAGACGGAGCGTCGCCCACGAAAGCCGAAGGTCAAAAGCCAGGCCGAATTCGACTTCTGAACACCCCACTTGGCCAGAGCATATCCCGCAGTCTAGTGTACGCACACGACTCTTGAGGAGACAGCAGCGATGGCTGTGGGCTTTGTGGATGCGGCCGGGCGCGCGCACAGCGGAGACCTCGCTTTCTTTCGCGTGCTAGCGACCGTGATGGCGGTCATTCAGGTTACAGCCTTCGCCTTTCACTTCGCGATGGGGCGATCAAGCTTCAATGCGCCGCTCTTCGTCCATGCGCACGCTGTGGTGTTCATGGGTTGGGTCGCGATCTTCGTGGTCCAGTCCTGGTTGGCCAACGCCGGCGCTTCGGGGTGGCATCGCAGCTTGGGGAGAGTTGCGATGGTCTGGGCCTGCGGCCTTCTGGTGTTCGGGTTGCTGATCACCTGGGAAACAGTGCGCACGGGGCGGACACCCTTCTTCTTTCAGCCGCAGCACTTCCTGTTCGCCAATCCGTTGACGCTGTTCGGCGCGCTCGGCTTGCTCGCCGCTGCCATCAGCCTCCGCAAGCACCGGGACTGGCATCCACGCCTGCAGATCGGAAGCTTTGTACTGCTGATGGGGCCAGGCTTCGGTCGGTTGTTGCCGATGCCGTTCCTGCCGCCCCATGCGTTCGAGATCGCGACACTTGCGGCGCTCGTCTTCGTAGCAGTTGCAGCGGGTCGCGACGCATGGCTGCGCAGGCAGGTCCATCCCGCTTGGGCATTGACGGTGCTTGTCATGCTTGGCTCCCTGCTTCTCGCAAGGGTCCTTGCCGTCTCTCCCCTTGGCGAGGCGCTCCATGCTGCAGCCGTCTCGGGGACGGCCGCTGAGGGAAGCGATGGAATGGCGTTTCCGCCACCGCCACCAGGGAGTTAGCCTTTCGTCGCTGCCGCCTTGATTGCCGCTGCCTGGGCCAGCGCTGCCTCATGCGCGGCCTCGGCCTGCAGCATCACGGCGTGGCTGCGCGCCGTGAGATAGTCCATCACCGCAAACAGCACGCCCGAGATGACGAACGCCATGTGGATGATCACCAGCCACATGAGGTTCTCCTTGTCGATCTCCTTCAGGTCCATGAATGCCTTCAGAAGATGGATGCCCGAGATGGCGACAATCGACCCGATGAGCTTAAGCTTCAGGCCGCTGAAGTCGACCTTGCCCATCCAGTCGGGCCGGTCCTCGCTGTTGCCCGT
>JBEIFU010000396.1:0-1725 GCA_040382295.1 Alphaproteobacteria bacterium | reverse complement strand
GCGCATGGGATGCAGGCTCTTAAGTCCTTGACGGGAGGGCTAAGTCTTGGCGAATGGAGGCCATGCCCGCAAGCCCCGAAGACCTGTTCGCCTATCTCGATTCTTTCGGCATCGCGCATTCGACCGTCTGGCACGAGGCGATGTTCACGGTGGCGCAGTCCGGCGCGCTGAAGGAGCACATGCCGGGCGCACACACCAAGAACCTGTTCCTGAAGGATGCTGAAAGCACGCTCGTCTTGATTGCGGCAGAGGCCCACAACCAGCTGAAGCTCAACCAGCTGCACAAGCTGATCGGCACAAAGCGCCTCTCCTTCGGACCGGCGGAGCTGATGAGCGAAGTGCTGGGCGTGGCGCCGGGTTCGGTGACGGCCTTCGCGCTGATGAATGACACACGGCGGCGCGTGCGCTTCCTGGTCGATGCGGCACTCGCCGCGGCAGAGACCGTGAACTTCCACCCCCTTGTGAACACCGGCACGACAGCCATCTCCCAAGCCGGCTTCCGCCGCTTCGTGGAAGCGACGCAACACCGGTTCGAGGTGGTGGATTTTTCAGGGCTTTAAGCCCGCGCGGTGACTTTTTCCGGTTTAATCACGCCGCGGTTCAGAAGTTCCTCAGCGATCTGGACCGCATTGAGGGCGGCGCCCTTGCGCAGGTTATCGGACACGACCCAGAAGGCGAGGCCATTCTCGGTGCTGATATCCTTGCGGACCCGGCTGACGAAGGTCGCCCAGTCGCCGACACACTCTTTCGGCGTGACATAGACGTCCTTGGACGGATCATCGAGCAGCATGATGCCGGGGCTTTCGCGCAGCAGGGCCTGGGCCTCTTTCGCGCTCATCGGGCCGTTGAGCTCGACATGAACGGCTTCCGAGTGGCCGACAAAGACCGGCACGCGCACGCAGGTGACGGACAGCTGGATCGCCGGGTCGATCATCTTCTTGGTCTCGTTCCACATCTTGGCTTCTTCATCCGTGTACCCATCCGGCAGGAACGAC
Source organism: Alphaproteobacteria bacterium (assembly GCA_040382295.1). Taxonomy (GTDB): domain Bacteria; phylum Pseudomonadota; class Alphaproteobacteria; order Micropepsales; family Micropepsaceae; genus SZUA-430. The sequence continues at coordinate 730 of JBEIFU010000396.1, read as the reverse complement.
CCGATTTTCGGGATCACGTTGAAGGCGATTTCCTTCTCGAACACCACCGGGGCGGGCTCGTCATTGACGAAGATGCCTTTCGTCTGGTTCCACAGCTCGTCCATCGCTTCCTTGCCGGCGCCAGAGACCGACTGGTAGGTCGAGACGACAACACGCTTGATGCCGACCGCGTCATGCAGCGGCTTCAGCGCGACGACCAGCTGGGCCGTCGAGCAGTTGGGGTTCGCGATGATGCGCTTCTTGGTGTAGCCCATGACCGCATCGGCGTTCACTTCCGGCACCACGAGGGGCACGTCCTTGTCCATCCGCCAGGCGGAGGAGTTGTCGATGACGATCGCGCCGGCGGCGGCGATCTTCGGGCACCATTCCCTGGAGACCTTACCGCCCGCAGACATCAGCACGATGTCGACCTTCGAGAAGTCGAACTGCTCGAGGTCATGGCATTTCAGGGTGCGGTCGCCATACGCGACTTCCTTGCCGATCGAGCGGCGAGAGGCGATGGCGTAGACTTCGTCTGCGGGGAACAGGCGCTCGTCGAGAATGTTGATCGCCCGCCGCAGGGCTTCGATGCCTGTGCTCATGCCGCGCAAAATAGTTATTTCTATCCCTAAGTCAATAGAAACAACTATGATTCTACTGCGCAGGCAGATATGTACTCTTTGCCCAAGACGACTCTCGAGCACCGACTACCGCAAGCAATGAAAACCGCCGGACTGAGCCAAGGAGACTT
>JBEIFU010000395.1:0-1753 GCA_040382295.1 Alphaproteobacteria bacterium | reverse complement strand
TTGCCATTGTTGAGCACCACCACATCGCGCTCCTTGACCTTCGAACGGAACGAAACCACGCTCCCGTCCTTCCACATCTCGGTGACGATGGTCTCGCCCGGGAACACCGGCGCCGAAAAGCGCACATCGAACCCGGCAATCTTCGTGTGGTCATACGCGCAGATGGTGGCAAGCACCGCCCGGCACGCCGTCCCATAGCTGCAGAGCCCATGCAGGATGGGGCGGGGGAACCCGGCCATCTTCGCAACATTCGGGTCGGAGTGCAGCGGATTGCGATCGCCCGACAGCCGGTAGAGCAGGGCCTGGTCAGCCCGCGTATCGCTCTCGCACGTGACATCAGCCTTGCGCTCCGGCAGCGGATGCGGCTCCGGCCCACCCGTCGAAGGCCCACCGAACCCGCCATCCCCGCGCGCGAAGATCGTGCCGCCCGTGGTGCACAGGAGCTCGTTCGTATCCTTCAGCCGGATGACCTTCTCCGTATAGATCAGGGCGCCTTTGCCCGGGCCCTTGTCGACAGCCGCGACAACACGCTCGTCCGACACGATCGTCGCCGAAGGTGGCAGAGGCCGGTGCATCGTCAGGCGCTGCTCTCCATGAACGACAAGCAGGTAGTTGATCCCCGCCAGTCCGATCGTCCGCTGGCCCCACGCAATCACGCTGGCCATGGTCGGGATCGTCTTCAGCCCGTTTTCGTAGACATAGGGCAGTTCGTCCAGGTTCAGCGGATCGCGCCCCATGCCGACGCCGAGCGCGTAGAGCATCGTCTCCCGATCCGTGTAGGTAAACTCATCCCCCAGCGACTTCAGCGCCATCAGGCTTTCATGGGTAACGGCCATGGGTATCCTCCCTCGTCTCGATCCTCATGGTTAGGGCCGCGGGGCCGGAAAGTAAATTGCGCTCGGCCCGGACCCGCTGACTGGCAAATCCCCCTGAATCGCTGTAGGATTTCCCGACCATGGACGCTCCGAATGCTCCGTTCCAGAAGATCGAGACGGCCGCTGCTACGCACGACCGCATTCTTGATGTTGCCGAAGCCCTGTTTGCAACCCATGGCATTCAGGGCACCTCCATCCGCCATATCACCGACCGGGCGGGCGTCAACGTCGCCGCCGTCAACTATCATTTCGGCAGCAAGGACAAGCTTGTCGGCGCCGTCATCGATCGCCGGTTCCAGGACCTTGAGGACGAACGGTCGATCGCCCTCGACCGCCTCGAGGAGCGCCACCTGAGCGAAGGGCGCGCCCCGCCCCTCGAAGAGCTCGCCGCCGTTCTCGTCACGCCGGCCTTCCGCCACCTGCGCTCCGGCCATCCCGGATGGCTGAATTTCATCCGCGTACTCGCGCGATTGACGTGGGAACCGGGCGCCGAGAAATTCGCCCCGCCTCCCTCGTCGCTGCGCATCTTCGATCGCTTCGATGCGCTCCTGAAACTGGCTGTTCCAACCCTCACCGGCGACGACGCACGCCGCTCCTGGCGCCTCGCCTTCCTGCGCGGCGCCTCGCAGCAGACCATGCTGACGATCGCGCTCCTGCGCGACGGCAAGCCCCCCAACGCGATAGCCTTCGCGGGCACCCTGAACCAGCTGCCTGAGGAAGAAGTCGAGAAGGAGCTGATCCGCTTCGTCGCCGCCGGCCTCGCGAGCTGACTTACCTCAGCACATCGCCCTCGACAGGCACCGGTGCACCACGAAGCCAGGCCTCCAGCATCGCATTGACCTTCTCCGGTGCCTCCTGCTGCACCCAGTGCGAGACAC
>JBEIFU010000394.1:0-1781 GCA_040382295.1 Alphaproteobacteria bacterium | reverse complement strand
GTAGCGCGCCGAGACAAGCTTGGCTTCGTAGAAGGCCTTGTTCCCCTGACCACCCGTGAGCTTCGCCTTGGCGACAGCCGCCTGCCGCGCCCAGAGATAGCCGACGACAACGATGCCGAACATGCGCAGATAGTCGACCGAGGCCGCACCTGCATTGTCCGGGTTCTTCATGCCGTTCTGAGCAAGCCACATGGTGGAATCCTGCAACCGGGCAAGCCCGGCCTTCACGGGTTCGACATAGGGCTTCATGTCCTCGCCATCATGCGCATTCAGGAATTCACTGATCACGCGGAAGAGCGCGAACGGCGCCCGCCCGCCATTGCGCGACAGCTTGCGGCCCACGAGGTCCAGCGCCTGCACGCCATTCGCGCCCTCATAGGTCTGGTTGATGCGCGAGTCGCGCACGAATTGCTCCATCCCGTAGGACCGAATATAGCCATGCCCGCCAAAGCACTGCATCGCGGCGTTGGCCGCGTCAAAGCCCATGTCGGTGCAGAACGCCTTGATGACCGGCGTCAGCAGGTCGGCGATGTCGGCAGCTTCCTGGCGCTCGGCATCCGGACGATTGCTCTGCGCAACGCCCATGAGGAACGTGATCAGACCAGCAAGCGAACGCCCGCCTTCGGCCGCCACGCGCGCGAACAAGAGCATGCGCCGCACGTCCGGATGCACCAGAAGCGGATCTGCCGGCAGTTCCGGGTTCTTCGCACCCGTCAGCGAGCGACCGACAAGACGCTCGCGCGTATAGGCAACCGCATTCTGGTAGGCGACTTCAGCAACCGCGACACCCTGGACGCCAACACCGATGCGGGCAGCATTCATCATGCCGAACATGCCCTTCATGCCTTCCGACGAAGACTTCTTGTCACCCGTGCTCTTCGCCTGGGGCTTGGGACCAAGCCGCCAGGCGACTGCACCATCGAAGTTCAGCACGCAGGTCGCGCTGCCCTTGATGCCCATCTTCTTTTCGATCGAGCCCGTGTTGACCGCGTTGCGCGCGCCAACCTTGCCGTCCTCGCTGACGACGAATTTCGGCACCATGAAGAAGTTCACGGTCGACAGGTCGTCGTGGATCTTCCCGTTCTCGTCAGGGATCTTCGCGATGACCATATGGATGATGTTGTCCGTCAGGTCATGGTCGCCGCCCGAGATATAGATCTTGGTCCCGTGGATGCGATACGTGCCATCAGCCTGCTCGACGGCCTTCGTCTTCATGAGGCGCAGGTCCGTGCCGCAATGCGGCTCGGTCAGGCACATCGTGCCCGTCCACTCGCCTGCAATCATCTTTGTTGCGATGTGCTCGCGCATCCACGGGGCGCCCGTTCCCAGCAGGGCAGCGTAGGCAGCGCTCGTGAGGCCGGGATACATGGCGAAGGCCTGGTTTGCCGATGCCCCCATCTCCGACACCGCAAAGGTCATCAGGATCGGAAGACCCGCGCCCCCGAACTGCTCGGGCACTCCCAGCCGGTTCCAGCCTGAGTCACAAAAGGCCTGATAGGCCTCCTTGAACCCTTTGGGCGTACGCACGACGCCGTTCTCGAAGTGGCATCCCTCTTCGTCGCCTACCTGGTTCAGCGGCTGCAGCACCTCGGACACGAACTTGCCCGCGCCCTCGAGCACGTCGCGCACCGTCGCACGGTCGAGTTCGCCATAGCCCGGAAGATCCTTGTATTTCTCGATCTCGAGCACGTCGAACAACAGAAAATCATAATCGTCAACAGGGGCTTTGTAGCTGGGCATGTTGTTGATCCGGTTTGGGAAAAGCGAGCGCCGGGAATATG
>JBEIFU010000393.1:0-1801 GCA_040382295.1 Alphaproteobacteria bacterium | reverse complement strand
GACTTTGGCCAGACATTGCTGCTGTCAGGCGTCTTTGCCGGGCTCCTCTTTCTGGCGGGCATGCGATGGTATTGGCTGGTGGGGTTTGGCGGGCTGGGACTTGCCGGCGGTGTCGGCGCCTACCTGCTTGTTCCGCACGTAGCCAGCCGTATCGACCGTTTCATCAACCCGGATGCGGGCGACCGGTTCCAGGTCACGACCGCGCTCAATGCGTTCATGCATGGCGGGGTTACCGGTGTGGGGCCGGGGGAGGGTGAGCTCAAGTTCCGCCTGCCGGATGCGCATACGGACTATATCTTTGCCGTTGCGGCCGAGGAGTTCGGCCTGGCCGTGTGTATCGTCCTCGTTCTCCTCTTCGGGGTCGTGGTGTGGCGGACACTGCAGCGTGCGCAGGACGAGACCGATCACTTCAACCAGCTCGCCGCTGCTGGCCTGGCGCTGCTCTTTGGTCTGCAGGCGCTGATCAATGTTGCGGTCAGCCTGAACCTGATGCCAGCCAAGGGCATGACCTTGCCCTTCGTGTCCTATGGGGGGTCTTCGATGCTGGCGATGGCCATCACGGTGGGCATGCTGCTCGCGCTGACCCGCGAACGCTTTTCCGTCCAACGGAGGCGCTGATGTCCCAGCCGGTCGTCATTGCCGCGGGCGGAACCGGCGGGCACATCTTTCCGGCGCAGTCGCTTGCGGAAGCCCTCGCGCGGCGCGGGCGTCGCGTCGTCCTGATGACCGATGACCGCGGCCAGAACTACGCGCAGGCCTTTCCGCAGGCCCAGATCGTCACAGTGCCCTCGGCAACCTTCGCGGGCCGAGGGCCCGTCGGCAAGGCGCTGGCGGTGCTGCGGTTGGCGCGTGGTGCCCTGGTGGCCTGGCGCGCGCTGGGGCGCATCAAGCCTGCCGTGGTGGTCGGCTTCGGCGGTTATCCTGCGCTGCCGACCATGTTTGCGGCCGTGCGGCGTGGCGTGCCGACTGTCATCCATGAACAGAACGCGGTGCTGGGGCGGGTGAACCGATGGCTTGCGCCCGGCGTCACGCGCATTGCGTCCAGCTTTCCCAGGCTGTCGCATGTCGACGAACTGATACGCGCGCGCGTGATCGCGACGGGCAATCCTGTCCGACCGGCCGTGGTCGAGGCCGTGCAACCTTACCGGCGGCCGGATCCCGAGGGGTCGTTCCGGTTGCTTGTGTTTGGTGGCAGCCAGGGTGCCCGCGTGTTTGCGACCCTGGTGCCGGAGGCCGTTGCTCTGCTGGTCCCGGCCCTGCAGCGGCGGCTCAAGGTGGTGCAGCAGTGCCGTCCGGAAGATATCGAGGCGGCGCGGCGGCGCTATGCGGCCCTCGGGGTCGACGCCACGCTGTCGACCTTCTTCACCACCATGGGTACGCTGATGGCCGAGGCGAACCTGATCATCTGCCGTGCAGGGGCCTCGACCGTCACCGAGGCATGCGTTGCGGGACGACCGGCCATCCTCATCCCCTATCCGTTTGCCATGGACGATCATCAAACCGCCAATGCGCGGCAGGTTGAAGCAGAGGGGGGTGCGTGGGTCTTTCCCGAGAAGTCCCTGACGGCTTCGGGGCTGGCGGCGAAAGTCACCGAACTCATGGAAAACCCGGTTTTGCTTGAGACAGCGGCCATGAAAGCGCTAAGCCTAGGGCGTGGCGACGCGGCAAGCCGCCTGGCTGACCTTGTCGAAGAGACCGGAGGCCTCGCCGCGAACGCCTCCTGATCCTGCTGCCGGAGTTACCGTTCGCCCATGAGCCGCATTCCCCTTCAAATTGGTCCACTGCACTTCATTGGCATTGG
>JBEIFU010000392.1:0-1808 GCA_040382295.1 Alphaproteobacteria bacterium | reverse complement strand
GACTACAAGGTGGTGATCGTCGGCGATGCTACCATGTCCCCGTATGAGATCACCTATCCCGGCGGCAGTGTCGAGCACTGGAACGAGGAGCCCGGCGCTGTCTGGCTTGAGCGGTTCACGCGCATCTACGAGCATGCCGTGTGGCTGAACCCTGTGCCCGAGCGGCATTGGGAGTACACGCCCTCGATCCAGATCCTGAAGCAGATCATGAGCGAGCGGATGTATCCGCTGACACTCGAGGGCCTGGACAAGGCGATGCGGGAGCTGAACCGCTAACTCCCTCCCCCGCAAAATCATGCTCCCAAATGACGCAGTGCGGTTTTGGTCCTTGAAACGAGCCGCACTGTTCTCTAATTGTTTTTCATGCTCCGGTCAGGGTTCCGACGGGTGCTGCAGAGGCCTCGCGGCGCACGGGACCAACAGGATCGGTATGCGGGAAAGTTTGCCCCTCAAACGGGCGATGCCCGCAGACCGTCTGCAGGCTGGCCCGACGAGCTTGGTTCCACCTCCTACCCAGACTCCCCTTTTACCAACCAGACTCAGGGTCAGCCTGCAGTCCTTCTTCCCGCCACTGAAAGGAAGCCGAACATGGAATGATGCCGAGCCTGACTTGATCCCGACGGGGCTTATGGCCTGAGGGCGGGTGGCGGGCCTGGCGGTGCGGCAGTTGCGTCATCGGCCAGGTTTTCCCTGATGCTCGCAAGGACGGTCCCGGGCAGATGCGCGGTCGCGTAGACCTTTGTCACCTGCGGATCGTCGATGATCCATTGCGGCGGGGCGACTTCCTGGTTTCCTACCGTGTGCCAGCACGCGTCGACATCGAGGTAGCGCCGGGCGCAGGTGCGGTTCTGGACCCAGCGCGCGGTGAAGCTGGTGCGCACCTTGACGTTGCCTGCGGCCAGTGTTCGCAGACGGTCGGTGCGTCCCAGGCTGATGCCGGCGCTGGCGAAGGCGAGGCGCACGAGCTCGCTGGAGTAGATCCGCTCGGGGGTCTCGTCGAGGAAGAAATCGCCAGGCCGGCCGAGATGTGCGCGGGCTGCGGCCAGGACGCTGGCGGCACGCGTCTCGTCGAGGGCGGTGACACGATAGACCGCGTAGTCGCGGGTGGTCCCGTTGGCGAGGAATTCGGCAAGGGGCGTCTCGACCACCGTGTCGAGGGCGTGGAGAACGGTCGGGCCCTGCGGGCCAAGCTGCACGACGCCGATATGGACGGGGATGCCTTGCGGATCGCCAAACAGGGGCAGGATGGGCACGGACGCGGATTGCTGCACGATCAGGTCGCCGTCGCGCCAGTCGTCCATGCCGGTGTCCAGCTTGATGCCCGACATCATCCACGCGGCGGCGAGGACGGCGATCGCCGCGCCGACGAGAATGTGTTCAACCTTGCGCTTGCCTCGCTTCATGGCGTGGCACTCTAGGGCGTCGGGGTAAAGGGCACGCCAAACGGCATGCTTAAGGCTGCGTGAAGGTGCTGCGGCTCAGCGGGCGGAGCCCCAGTAATTGAAGCCGGCGAAGCGCGGGGTCGACGGGAGATACATGGTCTCCATCTTCTCGATCTCGAAGCCGCCCTCGCGGATGAGCTCGGGGATGGGGCGGCCGACGTGGCAGCCGCCGCCGATGACCTTCCAGAGCGGGGTGATGCGGTCCTGCCAGCGGCGGACATTCTCGTCGGGGGCGCGGCCGTGTTCGCAGAAGATGAGGCGGCCGCCCGGCTTCAGGACGCGGCGCATGCCCTTCAGCGCGCGGGCCACGTCGGGGATCGTGCAGAGCGTGTAGGTCACGAGCACCGTGTCGGCGCTTCTGTCGTC
>JBEIFU010000391.1:0-1813 GCA_040382295.1 Alphaproteobacteria bacterium | reverse complement strand
CGGAGCCGATCAGCCCGCTGCGCCAGCGCATGATCGATGACATGACGATCCGGCGCCTGGCGCCTCGAACGCAGGCCGCCTACCTGCGCGCCGTTTCCAGCTTCAGCCGGCATTTTGGGCGCTCCCCCGACAAGCTCAGCTACGAGGACGTGCGCGCCTGGCAGCTGCATCTTGTGCAGTCGGGCCTGGGCGCCAGCGCGGTCAACAACCAGATCACCGCGCTGCGGTTCTTCTTCCGTGTCACCCTGGGCCAACGCGATGCGTCGCAGATGATCCCGCAGGCGCGGGAGCCCGAGAGGCTGCGTCAGGTGCTGAGGCCGGACGAGGTCGCGCGCCTGATCGAGGCAGCGCCGCATCCCAAGTATCGGGCAGCCCTGAGCCTTGCCTATGGCGCGGGCCTCAGGGTCTCGGAGGTCATCGGCATCAAGGTGTCGGATATCGACAGCGAGCGCATGGTGCTGCGTATCGAGAACGGCAAGGGCGGGCGCGACCGCCTCGCCAAGCTCTCGCCTCTGCTGCTCGAAGAGCTTCGCGCCTGGTGGAAGGCGTCGCGGCCCCGCGTCTATCTGTTCCCCAGCCGGATGAGCGCGTTCGATCACATCAGCACCCGCCAGTTCACGCGCGCCTGTCAGACCGCCGCCGTCAGAGCCAGGCTGGGCAAGCCAGTCAACCCGCACATGCTTCGGCATTCCTTCGCCACGCACCTGCTCGATGCCGGGGTCGATATCAGGGTGATCCAGGTGATGCTCGGCCACAAACGGATCGAGACGACCACGATCTATGCGGCGGTCTCGCCAAGACTGATCCAGAGCATCGCAGGTCCGTTCGAGCAGCTTGCCCTCAAGGACCGGCCCAGCCCCTCAGGAAGAGTGGAGGATCGACCGCGGCGCTGAGCCATGCCCAGACCCGCGTTCGAGGTTGCGGATATCGTCCGCAGCCTCGGGGCGTCGTTGCGAACCGGGCTCAGCCGCGACCAGCATCGTGCCGTCTCGGCGATCGAGGCCTGTCGCACCGCTGTTCTCGGCGGCCATGTCAGCGCCTGCCAGGACTGCGCCCACATCGACGTCGCTTATAACTCCTGCCGCAACCGGCATTGCCCGAAGTGCCAGGCCGCGGCCGCCCATGACTGGCTCGAAGCCCGCAAGCGGGATCTTCTTCCCGTGGCCTACTACCACGTCGTGTTCACCCTGCCGGCTGCGCTCGCCGACATCGCGTTCACCAACAAGGCTGCCGTCTACGACGCCCTGTTCAAGGCGACGGCGGAGACGCTGATGATCATCGGCGCTGACCCCAAGCATCTTGGCGCCCGGCTTGGCGCAACCCTGGTGCTACACACCTGGGGCTCGGCGATGACCCACCACCCCCACATCCACGGCATTGTTCCAGGCGGTGGCTTCTCCGCGGATGGGACGCGATGGATCGACTGCCGGCCCAGGTTCTTCCTGCCCGTGGAGGTGCTCTCGAGCCTGTTCCGCCGGCTGATGTGCGAGCGCCTCGAAGCCCTCCATGCCAAAGGCGAGCTCCGGTTCTTCGGGCGCAATGAGGAACTCGCCGAGCAGGGCGCGTTCGCCGCTCTCATCCGAAGGGAGCGCCAGCGCGACTGGGTGGTCTACGCCAAGGCGCCGTTCGCAGGGCCCGAACAGGTGCTGGCCTATCTCGCGCGCTACACGCATCGCATTGCCATCTCGAACAGCCGCATCACCGCATTCAACGGCGAGCGCGTCACGTTCAAGGTCAAGGATTACCGCAAGACCGGTGCGGACCGCTACGGATCGATGACCCTCAGCGCACCTGAGTTCATGCGGCGGTTCCT
>JBEIFU010000390.1:0-1824 GCA_040382295.1 Alphaproteobacteria bacterium | reverse complement strand
TGTGATCGGGGTCGATTGCTACCGTGGCCGGACCGTCGCCGTCTTCGGCCTTGCCCGGTCCGGCATTTCTTCCGCCCTCTCCCTGTCTGCAGGTGGGGCGGAGGTGCTTGGCTGGGATGACAAGGCGCCGGCGCGCGCGGCCGCAGAGGCGGCTGGCGTGCGGGTGCAAGACCTGAGCCGCATTGACTGGCGGGATGTGGCGGCGCTGGTTCTCAGCCCGGGCGTGCCACTAACCCATCCCGAACCCCATCCTTACGTCGTGCGGGCGCGGGAAGCGCGCAGCGAAGTCATCGGTGACGTCGAGCTGTTCTTTCGCACGGTCCGGGCCGGTCAGGCTGATGCAGGGCGGCCGCGCGTCGTCTGCATCACGGGCACGAATGGCAAATCGACGACCACGGCGCTTGTTGGCCACTTGCTTCAGCGCCTCGGTTTCGATGCCGAAGTGGGCGGGAATATCGGGAAGCCGGTGCTTGACCTTGCCCCGCCTGTTGCTGGCCGTGTCTACGTTCTGGAGCTGTCGTCATTCCAGATCGACCTCACGCCCTCGCTGCATCCGGATGTTGCCGTGCTGCTCAACATCACGCCGGATCATCTCGATCGTCACGGGACGATGGAGAACTATGCCCATGTCAAGTCGATGATCTTCGGCCGGCAGGGGCGCGGCGACCACGCTGTCATCGGGGTGGATGATTCCTATTGCGCGCAGATCTGCACACGGCTTTCTGCCCGAGGCGATGTTGCCGTGTCACCGGTTTCGGTTGGCAAGGTCCTGGGGCGCGGGATCCACGTCCTCGACGGACAGCTCTACGATGCCGAAGGGGTGACGGCGCGGCCCGTGATGGACCTGAAGACGATTGCGCATCTGCCGGGTGTCCACAATTGGCAGAACCTTGCGGTCGCTTATGCGGCCGTGAAGCCTCTGGTCCGCGATCCCGGTGACATCGCGCGCGTGATGCCGTCCTTTCCGGGCCTTGCCCACAGGATCGAGAACGTGGGTGCGATCGGGGCCGTTCGCTTCGTCAATGACTCGAAGGCGACGAATGCCGATGCTGCCGCCCGCGCGCTGGCTTGTTTCGAGAGCCTCTACTGGATCGTGGGCGGCAAGCCCAAGGCTGGTGGCATCGACGCTCTTGCCCCTTTCTTTCCCCGCATCAGGAAGGCCTACCTGATCGGAGAGGCGATGGACAGTTTTGCTGCAACGCTTGATGGCCGCGTCGCCTGCGCCCGCTCGGGCACGCTCGACGTGGCCATGCGAGAGGCCTTCCGGGATGCCTGCGCGGCGGGGGGCGGGGTCGTGCTGCTATCGCCGGCCTGCGCATCCTTCGACCAGTTCCGCGATTTCGAGGCGCGAGGCGATGCGTTTAAGAAAATCTTCAGGATGATTGCCGCAGAAACGAAGCAGGAGGGATGAGTCACGATGGCCTTGCTCTCGCGCACTGACAGAAGCCTGCTGGCAAACTGGTGGTGGACAGTTGATCGATGGTCGCTGGCTTCTGTGGTTACCCTGATCGTTGCTGGCGTTCTGCTTGCGCTTGCGGCAAGCCCCGCTGTCGCCGGCCGCATCGACCTTGAGCCCTTTCATTTCGTGTATCGGCAACTCAGTTTCGTCATGCCCTCCTTCGCCATGATCTTCATCCTCTCGCTGTGCGGGCCCCGGGATGTGCGGCGTGTGAGCCTGGGCCTGTTTGTGGTCTCGCTGGTGCTCATGGTCGCGGCGCTCTTTGTCGGGCCTGAGATCAAGGGGGCGCATCGCTGGCTTGTGTTCGGGCCCCTGTCGATCCAGCCGTCAGAGTTCGTGAAGCCCGCGCTGGTCGTTCTCGCGGC
>JBEIFU010000389.1:0-1853 GCA_040382295.1 Alphaproteobacteria bacterium | reverse complement strand
GTCCGCACCACGAGATCCTTGTTGGGCGTGATGTTCAGCGTCTTGAGCTGTTCCATCACGAAGTCAGCGAAGTAATTTGCGCTTTCCAGTTCGGGCTTGATGACCGGCTTGGCGGGGTTCGCCTTGGCCCTGCGTGCCTCGCTCGCGCTGATGTGACCCTCCTCGACCATGAGGTCGAGCACTACCGAGGCCCGCTCCTGCGCCAGTTTCAGATTGGCTTCCGGAGAGTAGCGCGACGGGGCGCGGGTCAGCGCTGCCAGCATGGCGGCTTCGGGCAAGGTCACGTCCTTGATGGATTTGTCGAAGTACTCGCGCGCGGCTGCATCCACACCGTATGCGCCGGACCCCAGATAGATGCGGTTCAGGTAGAGGGTCAGGATCTCGTCTTTCGAGTAGTGTCGTTCGAGCCAGAACGAAAGGAACATTTCCTCAAGCTTGCGCCGCCACGTGCGCTCCGGTGTGAGAAACGTGTTCTTGGCGAGCTGCTGCGTGATGGTTGATCCGCCCTGGACAACCACGCCTGCCGACCAGTTGCGCACAAGCGCGCGCATCAGGCCCCGGGCGTCGAGCCCGCTGTGGCTGTAAAAGCGCTTGTCCTCGGTGGAGATGAATGCAAGGGGGAGATATCTGGGCATCTCTTCCACCTTGACCCGATAGCCGAAAGCTGCGCCGCGGGTTGCAAAGACTTGCCCTGCCTCGTCTGTCAGCGTGATGGACGGTGTTCGGTTCAACTCGCCGAGCCTGTCAGCTGTGATGGCGAGCGTCGGTGCGTAGGCATAGTAAAGCGCCACGAAGCACGCAGACAGGAACAGGACCAGACCTCCGAATCCCGTTGCCAGCCAGAACCACCAGGGGCGCTGCGCGCGCGGCGGCACGCGTTCCCATGGATCGTGTTCGGGCGGGGAAGGTGTGGCCAGAGGGTCCGTCATTTTCTTTCCGTAACGGGACGACCGGTCAGCATTGCCGTCCAAAGGGGGATATTTTCATCGATGGGTCCAATAGGCCAGAAGCCATTGTCACTTATCCGTCGGATGAGCCACATTGCGGCGTTTTGACAGTGAAGGATAATTCATGCTCGGCGTCTGCTACTACCCTGAACACTGGTCGCCAGATCTCTGGCAGGATGATGCCAAGCGCATGGCAGGTTTGGGGCTGAGCTATGTCAGGATTGGTGAATTCGCCTGGAGCGTGATTGAACCGTCTCCCGGCCAGTTCCATTGGGCCTGGCTGGACCGGGCCATGGATACGCTCGGGGCTGCCGGCCTGAAGGTTGTGCTTGGCACGCCGACCGCAACCCCGCCGAAATGGTTGGTGGACCGGCACCCTGACATCCTGCCCCATGACAGGCATGGTCGTCCCCGCCGGTTTGGGTCACGCCGCCACTATTGCTTTTCAAGCCCGGTCTATCGGGCTGAGACCCAGCGGATCGTGGACGCCCTTGCCCGCCGCTATGGACGACACGATGCGCTTTGCGGCTGGCAGACCGACAATGAGTATGGCTGCCACGAAACCGTTCGTTCCTGGTCGCCGGCTGCCGCCGAGGCGTTCCGTGCCTGGCTCGCACGTCGATACGCAACGCCGGCTGCGCTCAATGAAGCCTGGGGCAACCGTTTCTGGAGCATGGACTATCGCAGCTTCGATGAAGTCGACCCGCCAATGGCGGGCGTGACCGAGCTCAATCCGTCCCATCTCCTTGACTTCTATCGGTTCAGCTCGGACCAGGTGGCTTCCTACAACGCATTGCAGGCGGAAATCTTGCGCGCACATTCGCCGGGACGCTTCATCACCCACAATTACATGGGCGCCTTCCCGGACTTCGATCATTACCGCGCCTCTGAAACGATCGATTTTGC
>JBEIFU010000388.1:0-1878 GCA_040382295.1 Alphaproteobacteria bacterium | reverse complement strand
TGGGCATAGACCGAGATCGTTCCACGCTGCATGTCCGAGAGGGCCTGAAGCGGGTCCGCTTCGGGCGCGTAGGAGTGCGCGAGCACGATGGCTGACCTTGCCTCGGGCCATAGCTTGGAAGGGTCGGCGCGTGCGTCGGCTCGGGCCTCAAGCCAGCCCATGTCCCCGTGATACCCTGCCTGCAGGAACGCGTGCAGCGCTTCACTGACTTCCGCCGACTGACTGGCGGGTGCAAAGCCGACTGCGTCGAACCCCTGGGCAAGGGCTGAAGACCTTATGAATTCCAGTTGCTGGGCGCTCATGGCATTGCGTCCCTTCGAGTAACGCGCCGTGGTCGCTGCACGGTCATGGTCTTGCGCAGCGGTCTGCCCCGTTGAGATCGACGCTCCTTGCCCGGGCCGAAATCGTATGGCCGCGACCATTCACATAGGGGCCCGGCGGGTTTGCGCGATAGCGTTTGGGATTTGGGAGAATTGCTGCCAAGCGGGCAGCCTCAAGCCGCGACAGCTTCGAGGCCGGCTTCCCGAACCATTTCTGCGCCGCCGCATCGGCACCGAAGACCCCAGGGCCCCACTCGATGACATTAAGGTAGACTTCCATGATGCGGCGCTTGGTCCAGATTGTCTCGATAAGAACGGTGAACCACGCCTCGAGCCCCTTGCGGACCCAAGAGCGCCCCGACCAGAGGAACACGTTCTTGGCTGTCTGCTGGCTGATGGTCGATGCGCCGCGCAGCCGACGGCCTCGTTCGGCGGCCTCCCATGCGTCCTGCATACCCTTGAAGTCGAAGCCCCAATGCTGACAGAACCCGGCGTCCTCGGAGGCGATGACCGACCTGACAAGGTTGGGGGATATCTCTTCCAGTGGGACCCAATTGCGTTTGACCGTCTGGTCGCCGAACAGCCCCTCCCCCAGCATCAGCATCGTGGTAGGTACGGGCAGAAAACTGTAGGCGATTGTCAGTATGACCGAGAACGCTAGAGCACCGATGGTGAGCCTCGAGCCATAGAACCAGATGTTTCTCCAGGTGCCGCCGCGATTCCAGCTGCGCTCGGCGGCCGAAGACGTGGGCGTCGCCGGGGGCTGTTGATCAATGTCCGCGTCCGTATCAGCGAACAGGAGCGCGTGACCCGCCGCCTCCACTGCCTCGGTGACAGCTTCGTCAGTGACATAGTCGGCAATCCGCAGTGTCAGTGCCTGGTGATGCGCCTCCACAGTGGCCCCGTGAACACCGGGAACCGAGAGCATAACTCGCTCCAGGCGTGCAGCGGATTCAGCATCGCCCGGGCCGGCAATGCGAAACCGGCGCGTCACGATGTGCGTTCGGGGTTCCTCCATGACTGTTTCTTAAGCGGGCCGTCATGCACAGTGCAAGGCGCAGGCGGAATCCGGCGCACCCTTTTCACTGTTCAGGCGATTGCGGCGTCCTTCCGGTCGCTCAGCGGCTGTTTCAGCCTGTTCACCATTTCCTTTGGACAAACCTGCCAGAACCTCAATCTCTCGGTTTCCCATTGCGCCAGGAGCCGACGGGCGTGCCGGGAGCCGGTCTCTGCGGCATGTTCCTCGATCAGACTTACCAGAAGGTCGTTCCAGTAGGCTGACCCGATACGCTGCCAGAGGACGCTGTCAGGGTTGACCCTGATGTTGAACTCCTCTGCAGGGTCATGAACGAAGGCCATGCCGCCTGTCATGCCGGCGGCAAAATTGTCACCAACACCCCCCAGAATGACAGCGATACCACCGGTCATATACTCGACACCATTGGAGCCACAGCCTTCCACAACGGCGTGAGCGCCGGAGTTGCGCACGGCGAAGCGCTCGCCGGCCTGGCCCGCGGCGAAGAGTTTGCCTGCGGTTGCCCCGTAGAGAACGGTGTTG
>JBEIFU010000387.1:0-1898 GCA_040382295.1 Alphaproteobacteria bacterium | reverse complement strand
GCCGTGATCAGGGTCGCCCTGCTCGTAGACCACCTTGCCGCGCTGGCCCGAAACAAGATGCGCGATATCCTCGATCTTGGCGCCGCCCTTCCTTTCGATTGCGACGACTTCCTGGCTGACAGCGTTCTTGGCCACGCGCGCCGTATTGTGGAGAGTGCGGAAGATGAGATCAGTCGCGCGCTCGTCATTGGCAACGATCTGTTGCTTCACCTTCTCGTGGATGGGGCTTTCCACCGTGCACATGAAGCGTGTGCCCATGTTGATGCCTTCTGCACCCAGTGCCAGGGCAGCCACCAGTCCGCGCGCATCTGCAAACCCACCCGAGGCGATCATCGGGATCTTGACCTTGTTGGCTGCAACTGGGATCAGGATCAGGCCGGGAATATCGTCCTCACCGGGGTGGCCTGCGCACTCGAACCCGTCGATCGAGATCGCATCGACACCCATGCGTTCCGCCGAAAGAGCATGACGCACCGCCGTGCACTTGTGAATGACCTTGATCCCGTGCGTCTTGAAGTGATCGACATGTTCCTGCGGCTTGTAGCCTGCGGTCTCGACGATCTTGATGCCGCCCTCGATGATGGCCTGCCTGTATTCCGCATAGGGCGGCGGCTTCAGGGCCGGAAGGATGGTCAGGTTCACGCCGAACGGCTTGTCCGTCATCTCCCGGCAGCGTTTGATTTCCTTGGCAAGGTCTTCTGGCGTGGGTTGGGTCAGGGCCGTGATGAAGCCCAAGGCGCCCGCATTGGCGACCGCCGATACCAGTTGCGCGCGTCCAACCCATTGCATGCCACCCTGGACGATAGGGTGCTGGACCCCGAACATTTCAGTAAAGCGGGTCTTGAGCATGCGGGCCTTCCTCATCGAACTGAAAACATGTGATCGTCCGACCTTGCAATGCCGGACGGGTTGCGTGCAAGGGGGCTCAGGGACCGTCGACCTCGACACCCTGGGCACGAAGCATGTCGATGATGCTGCCGCGCCCCACGAGATGCGCCGCGCCCACGACAACCAGATGGTCACCGCCTTGCTGCATCATGGCTTCGATCTGCGGCATCCAGCGGGCATGCCGGTCATCGAAGAGGGCCTTCCGGAGCACAGGAAATCTGTCCATGTCGCTGTTGAGCAGCTGGTCGAGTTGCCGTGCCTTGCCCGTCTTCCAGGCATCCAGCAATTTGGCGATGATCTTGTTGGCCGACGCAAACTGCTGCAGCGTCACCACCAGAAACTGCACTTCCTGCTCGCGGCTGAGCTCGGCGAACACCCTGATCTGACTCTCAGCGGTCTCAAGGGTCCCGCGCGTCTTTTCATTTTCCTTCGCCCACGCCCAGAGGCGCGCATCCGCGCCGCCTGCGTCTGATGGCGAAGGGGAAGTGGTCGTGCCCGTCATCTGCTGCGTCGCCTGCAGGGAGGTTAGGGTAATCGCGGCAAGCCAAGGTCGCATGCGGTCAACGGCTGCCACGGGCAGGCCGACCCTTCGCGCCGCGCTCTCAAGCTGGCCCCGGTAGTCGGGAGCCAGAAGGCTGCGCAGGGACGTACCCGCGGGCAGGAACCCGAAGCGGCTCACGAGGGCGCCCATCTTGGCGGGGTCTTTCGCCTCGTCGATATCGATCTCGAAGTGGATCTTCTGCACGTTCCTGAGCGCCGCATCGAGTTGCGGTGTCTGCCAGTCCAGGTCCGGAGGCAAGATATGAATGGAGCCAAAGAAGTAAATGTCTCCTCGCTCGCCATCGATCTTCCACAGCGCAGGCCCACCTTGCTCGGCGCGGCTTTCAGCGGGACTGGTGATCAACAGAAATAGGAAGAAGGCAAACGCCATGGCGCGTCGCGCCGGTCCTTGAACGAAAGCCATCAACATTCGGTCCTTCTTCGGGGCAGCCATCATCTGGTGACGTCTC
>JBEIFU010000386.1:0-1902 GCA_040382295.1 Alphaproteobacteria bacterium | reverse complement strand
GCTCGATGACCTGCGATACGAATACCCCGAGGAAACCTGCGAAGGCTTCGCCACGCCCCACGAGGCCCTTGTTGCCCTCACCGAGGAAGGCGCAAGGCAGCGCTATCCCGCCGGCATCCCATCCAAGGTCCGCAAGGCGCTTGACCATGAATACAGGTTGATTGGCGAACTCGACTACGCGCCCTATTTCCTCACCGTCTACGACATCGTGCGCTTCGCTCGGACAAAGGGTATTCTCTGCCAGGGCCGGGGCTCGGCCGCCAATTCAGCTGTCTGCTACTGCCTGCACGTGACCGAGGTCGATCCCAACCAGATCGACCTCCTGTTCGAGCGCTTCCTCTCGGCCGAGCGGCGCGAACCACCCGACATCGATGTCGACTTCGAGCACGAGCGGCGCGAGGAAGTGATCCAGTACATCTACAATCGCTACGGCCGCCACCGTGCAGGCCTTGCCGCAACCGTGATCTGCTATCGCGGGCGCAGCGCCATCCGCGATGTCGGCAAGGTTTTCGGTCTCTCGGAAGATACGATCACAGCCCTCGCCGGAACCCTGTCAGGCTGGACAAGCGCCGCACCGGTCGAGGACGAGGTCCGCCGCCTCGGCCTCGACCCTGCGGATCGCCGCCTCTCACTGGCATTGGCTCTTGCCGGCGAACTCGCAGACTTCCCCCGCCACCTCTCCCAGCACGTCGGCGGCTTCGTGATGACACGCGGCCGCCTCGACGAACTTATCCCGGTCTCGAACGCAGCCATGGAAGGACGCACGGTCGTGGAATGGGACAAGGATGACCTCAACGCGCTGGGCATCCTGAAAGTCGATGTCCTTGCGCTTGGCATGCTCTCCTGCATGCGCAGGGCCTTGGGGCTGCTGCAGGCCCATTACGGCGTCACGCCCACCCTCGCCGCGATCCCGAAGGAAGAACCAGCCGTCTACGACATGCTCTGCCGCGCCGACTCTGTCGGCGTCTTCCAGGTCGAAAGTCGCGCCCAGATGACGATGCTGCCGCGCCTGAAGCCGAGGCGGTTCTACGACCTCGTGATCGAGGTCGCCATCGTGCGCCCCGGCCCCATCCAGGGCGGCATGGTGCACCCCTATCTGAGCCGCCGCCAGGGACACGAGCCCATCGTCTACCCGAAAGCGGAACTGGAAACCGTCCTGGGCAAGACGCTCGGCGTCCCCCTGTTCCAGGAACAGGCCATGCGCATCGCTATCGTTGCCGCCGGCTTCACCCCTGCCGAGGCCGACCGCCTGCGCCGTTCCATGGCCGCCTTCCGCCGCAGCGGCACGATCTCGACCTTCGAGGAAAAATTCGTCCACGGCATGATCGCGCGCGGCTACGATGAGGACTTCGCAGATCGCTGCTTCAAGCAGATCCAGGGCTTCGGCGAATACGGCTTCCCCGAAAGCCACGCCGCAAGCTTTGCCCTGCTTGTTTATTACTCGTCATGGGTCAAGTGCCACTACCCCGACGTCTTCGCAGCCGCACTCCTGAACTCCCAGCCCATGGGCTTCTATGCCCCCGCCCAGATCGTCCGCGATGCCCGCGAGCACGGCGTCGAGGTGCGCCCCGTAGACATCAACGCCTCCCGCTGGGACAGCACCCTGGAACCATCACCACACCCGGACACACACTCCACCCTTCACACCCGCCACGCCTCCATGGCACCTGAGATCCGCACAACCCACGCCTTGCGCCTGGGCTTGCGCCAGGTCTCGAACCTCCGCGAAGATGACGCGCGCACGATCGAAGCCGCACGCGTCCACCCCTTCGACTCCATCCGCGATCTCTGGCTGCGCACAGGTCTCGAACCGTCCACCCTCGAGCGCCTCGCCGACGCAGACGCCTTCCGCTCCCTCGGCCTGGATCGACGCGAGGCCCTCTGGATCATCCGCGGCCTGCG
>JBEIFU010000385.1:0-1906 GCA_040382295.1 Alphaproteobacteria bacterium | reverse complement strand
TGGCGCGAGTGGGAGCTTGAGAGCCGAACGAAACTGATCGACTTTGCCGAGAAGCACCAGATCCCGATCGCGAAAGACAAGCGTGGCGAGGCACCTTTCTCGGTCGATGCGAATCTTCTGCATTCCTCGAGCGAGGGGAAAGTTCTCGAGGATCCGGCCATCGAGGCGGAAAGCATCGTCTACCAGCGCACCATCAGCCCCGAGGATGCGCCCGACAAGGCCACCTATGTCGAGATCGGATTCGAGCGCGGGGATGCGGTTTCGATCGATGGGCAGGCGATGTCGCCGGCTACCCTTCTCACGCAGCTCAATGCGCTCGGGAAAGCGAATGGCATTGGGCGGCTCGATCTGGTCGAAAATCGCTTCGTAGGCATGAAGAGCCGCGGCGTTTACGAAACGCCCGGTGGCACGATCCTGCACGCGGCGCATCGCGGGATCGAGTCGATCACGCTCGACCGAGGTGCGGGGCATCTCAAGGACGAGCTGATGCCGAAATATGCCGAGCTTGTCTATTACGGGTTCTGGTTCTCACCCGAGCGGGAGATGCTGCAGGCGCTGATCGACAAGAGCCAGGACTATGTCACCGGAACCGTTCGCATGAAGCTCTACAAGGGTAATGCGACCGTGGTGGGCCGCTCGTCACCCTACTCGCTCTACCGGCAGGACTATGTGACCTTCGAGAAAGACAGCGTCTATAATCAAAAGGATGCCGAGGGCTTCATCAAGCTGAATGCCCTTCGGCTGCGCCTTCTGGCGGCGCGCAACCAATCCGCTCGGAAGTGATCTTCAGTGCGGCAGAAGGCTCAACGCTGACTGGCGCAGGCCATCGCGATCATGAATGCCAAGACGGGCCATTTCCACGATGTGGCGGGCCACGCGCGTCTCGGCATCGAACGGAAGAGCATAACCTTTGCGACGCTCTGCGGCTTCGGAGAGGACAGCGTCATAGGCCTCACGGATCGTGCGCAGCACAACCGGATTGAGCGGGTTGTGAATGGTGATCGTGCTCGACTGCATGGGAACCCCCTTGGATTTCAGCTTCTGAACTGGCTGGAATGCCTAAACTTACAGGAAACCTGTTGAGGGAAGGTTCACGCTAACGGCAGTTTTGCCATCAGAGATCGGCGGGCGGGCTGATTCCTGCCTGGGCGCACGCCGCAAGAACAGTGTTGCGCAGGAGGCAAGCCCGCGTCATCGGACCCACCCCCCCGGGTACCGGGGTCACGGCACCGGCTACAGACAGTGCTTCGCCGTAAGCGACGTCGCCGTAGAGGCGTGACTTGCCATCAGGAAGATCGACCCGGTTCATGCCTACATCGATCACGGTAGCGCCTGGCTTGATCCAGCTGCCCCTGACCATCTCGGCGCGACCGACGGCTGCGACAAGAATGTCGGCGCGGGAAACGACGCGATCGAGGTTGTGTGTCCTCGAATGGGCGATCGTCACCGTGCAGTTTTCCTGCAGCAGCAACTGGGCCATAGGCTTGCCAACAAGTTGGGAACGGCCAATCACTACCGCATCGAGACCATCGAGGTTTGGTCGCACGGACTTGATAAGCATGAGGCTGCCCTGAGGCGTGCATGAGACAAGCCCTGTCCGGCCACTTGCGAGCCTGCCGGCACTCAAGGCGGTCAGGCCGTCGACGTCCTTGTCCGGGGACAGGACGTCGAGTACGGCCTCCTGGCGTACCTGACGAGGCACGGGAAACTGGACAAGTACGCCGTGTACGGACGGGTCTGCGTTGAGCCGGCGCACAATGTCGAGCACTTCCTGCTCGCTGGCCGTGGCTGGCAACTTGATGTCACGGGAATCGATGCTGACCTCGCGGGCGTCGCTTACCTTCAAGCGGACATAGATTTCGCTTGCGGGGTCATTGCCGACCAGCACAACCGTGAGGCCTATGGG
>JBEIFU010000384.1:0-1921 GCA_040382295.1 Alphaproteobacteria bacterium | reverse complement strand
ATGAGGCCCGGTTCTGCTGCAACCTTCACGATGCGACCGGCCATGGGTGCGCGGACACTGCCGACGCCGGCGGGGTCCTTGCGTTCGGCGGGCAGGTAGGTGACGTCCTCGAACAGGGCGTCGCGGCCGCCATGCCTGACATGGACATGCGTGGACTGCACGAAGGCTTCGGCCTTGAGGCTGTGGCCGTCGGCATTGGTTGCCTGAAGCGTGTAACAGCCTGCGGCCGTGCCGGCCTCGATGCGCGTGAGGGTGAGGCCCGCGACGCTCCTGTTTTCGATGATGAAGGTTTTCTCGGATGTGCGCTCGCGGAGGCGGACGATCGACCTTGCAAGGCCGTTCGAGCGCCAGCCATCGCCGTGCAGCGACGAGAGACAGAGCGCGGCGAAGGCCGCATGCGGGCGGTCAAGGTTCGCGTCGGCAAAGTCGCCGCGGCGCGTGAGCCAGCCAATGTCGATGCCACCGGCTGCGAAGTCCGTCGTGGAGAGGATGTCGTCGATGTGGTTCGTGTTGCTGCGAATGCCGAAGAGGCCTGCCTGGCTCAGGGCCCGGCGCAGGGCGGTGATCGCGTCGGCGCGTGTCGCGCCCTTCGCGATGATCTTGGCGACCATGGAGTCGTAGTGGCCCGAGACGTGTCCAGACGTTGGGCCTGCGGCGTCGATGCGGGCGTGCGCCAGGGCTTGCCTGAACTCGCCTTTTCCGACCTGCGGGCTGAAGCCGTCGCCCGGGTCCTCGGCGCAGAGGCGAGCCTCGATGGCGTGGCCGCTGATCACCACGTCCTGCTGGCGCAGGGGGAGCGGGGCTCCGGCGGCAACAGCGAATTGCCAGCGAATGAGGTTCGTGCCGGTGATTTCCTCGGTCACGGGGTGCTCGACCTGGATGCGCGTGTTCATCTCGAGGAACCAGAAGTTTCCCGATTGATCGAGCAGATATTCAACCGTGCCGGCGTTCGTGTAGCCGACCGCACGCGCGAGGGCGACGGCGGCATCGCCCATGCGGCTGCGCAAGGCGGCGTCTACGCCCGGTGCGGGGGCTTCTTCGATGATCTTCTGGTTGCGGCGCTGGACGGAGCAGTCGCGTTCGCCGAGGTGAATGACGTTGCCGTGGCTGTCGCCGAAGACCTGCACCTCGACGTGGCGGACGTCTTCGAGTGCCTTTTCAAGGATCATGCGGTCGGAGGCGAAGGCGGATAGGGCTTCGCGGCGGGCGGCCGCGAGGGCATCGGAGAAGGCCTGTTCCGTCGTGACCTTGCGCTGGCCGCGGCCTCCGCCGCCGAGGGCGGCCTTGATCAGGACAGGCCAGCCGATGCGGTGCGCTTCGGCCAGCAGGCGGGCGTCGGACTGGTCGTTGCCGTCGTAGCCCGGTATTACGGGGACACCTGCCTTGCGGGCGATCTCCTTGGCGTTGCCCTTGTCGCCCATGGCGCGGATCGCGGCTGGCGAGGGTCCGATCCAGACGATGCCTGCGGCGATGACGGCCTCGGCGAAGGCGGGATTTTCCGACAGGAAGCCATAGCCGGGGTGGATCGCCTCGGCGCCGGTTGCGCTTGCGGCAGCAAGGATCCGCTCGATGTCGAGGTATGAGGCAGCGGCCGGCGGCGGGCCGATGCAGACGGATGCGTCCGCGTCGGAGACGTAGTGGGCGTTACGGTCGGCTTCCGAGAAGGCGGCGATGGCGCGCAGACCGAGGGCTTGGGCTTCCCGAACAATGCGCGCCGCGATCTCGCCCCGGTTGGCGACGAGCACCGAGGTGAAGGGGCGGTGACGCATGTCAGTTTCCGCGACCGGGCAGCGTGCCCATGTGCTTGGCGATGATGCCAAGCATCACTTCGTCGGCGCCGCCGCCGATGGAGGCCAAGCGGCCGTCGCGATAGCGGCGGGTGACCGGGGTTTCCGCCATGAAGCCCATGCCGCCCCAGTAT
>JBEIFU010000383.1:0-1940 GCA_040382295.1 Alphaproteobacteria bacterium | reverse complement strand
TTCAACCAGGGCTTTGCAACGGTAGAGTATCTGGCATCGGCCATCTACGACATGAAGATCCATACGCTGGACATCAACGGCAAGGACGTAGACGCCGTCGAGTTCGAGAAATCCGCCATGGCGGAGATAGGCTGCCCGAAGGAAATCGTGCTGCGCCATCGGCCGACAGCCTTCGGCCACATCTTCTCCGGCGACGGCTACTCGGCCGGCTATTACGTCTACATCTGGGCCGACACGATGACGGCAGACGTCTACGAGGGCTTCATGGAAAAGGGCGGCCTCTACAACAAGGACGCCTGCAAGCTTCTTGAAACCTCCATCATGAGCGTCGGCAACTCGATCCCGCCGGACGAGACCTTCCGCCGCTTCCGTGGCCGCGACGTCGACACCAACGCCCTGATGCGCGACCGCGGCTTCCCCGTCACCTGAAAAATTACGGTGACAGTGCACTCAACCGCACTGTCACCGCCCACCCCCATTAAGCGCCGAGCCCATGACCCGCAGCACCATTACCCTCACGCGCGACGGCGCCATCGCCACCCTCACCATCAACCGCCCCGAAAAGCGCAACGCGCTCACCAACGAGATGCTCGAGGAAATCGAACGCCTCGCCCGAAGCCTCGCCGACGACGAGCAGACCCGCGCCGTCATCCTGACCGCCACCGGCAACGACTTCTCGGTGGGCGCTGATCTCAGCCAGCCGCGCTTCCAGGGCGACCCCCAATCGCTGATCATGCGCCGCCGCGACGCCGAGACCGGCGGACGCATGATGCGCGCCCTCCAGGAAATCCACCAACCCGTGATCTGCGCCATGAAGGGCGTGGCAACCGGTGGCGGCGCCTGCATCCCGACCGCCTGCGACTTCCGCATAGCAGCCGACACCACCCGCGCCGGCTATGGCGAGGTGAAGATGGGGATCAACCTGATGTGGAACGCGGCCCCCGTCTGCGTGAACCTCATTGGCCCCGCGCGTGCCAAGCGCATGATCATGTCCGGCCGACTCTTCGACGCCCCCACGCTTCTGTCCTGGGGGTTCGTGGACGAAGTGGTCCCGCTCAAGGACCTCGACGCCACAGCCCGCGCCTGGGCCGAGGAGTACGCAGGCCTGCCCCCGATCGCCGTCCAGATGATAAAGCGCTCGATCAACCGCTACACATCAGCCCTCGACGCCGCCGTCATGCACATGGACGCCGACCAGTGGCTTCTCGCCGCCCACAGCGACGACATGAAGGAAGCAGTCACCGCCTTCTTCGAGAAGCGCAAGCCAACCTTCAGCGGCAACTAGCCCACACGCTGCACGCGCCCTCCGAGGCAAACCCTGCGACACCCCGCCACCTGGAAACGGGGAGAATGTTCCACTATTGTTCAAGACACCACACAACCACAGGAGGTCACCTCAACACCCACGGCGCGCAAACTGCGAAACATCCGACGAAAGTGTCTCTCGTGTCACAAACCAGTGATGTGGGGAAATGGCGCACCCGGAAGGATTCGAACCTCCGACCCCCAGATTCGAAGTCTGGTGCTCTATCCAGCTGAGCTACGGATGCCAGTGCCACGAGCCAGTGTCATACGACGAAAGCCGCGCCCGCGAAAGCCGGGATATCGGTCGATCCCGCATTCTTTTTCGCAACCAATCGGTGCTAGTCTGCGCCACATGCCGCACAGCCTCAAGCCTCATCCGTCAACGCCCTCGACCCTCGTAAAAAGCCTCACGGTCGAGGCCACGCGCACGCCCGCAGGCATCCTGCACCTGAGCTACAGGCTTGAGGGCGACATCGGCCGCCTGCGCCTACCCAGGCCCGACGGCCCGGCACGCCAGGACAACCTCTGGCACCACACCTGTTTCGAGGTCTTCATCGCCCCGGGCACGAGCCCCGCCTACCGCGAGTTCAACCTCGCCCCGTCGACGCGCTGGGCCGCCTATCGCTTCACGGGCT
>JBEIFU010000382.1:0-1952 GCA_040382295.1 Alphaproteobacteria bacterium | reverse complement strand
GGCGAGTTCACGCGCAATGTCTCGGATCCGAGGCTTTGAGAGGGGGAGCGGTTCCTCGATCGCCCTTAGGCGCGAGAGCACCCGCTCAATGTTACCGTCAACGGGTGCGGCCTTCCGGCCGAAGGCGATCGCTGAAATTGCGGCGGCCGTGTAGGGGCCGATGCCCGGCAGCTTCAGCAATTCTTCCTCTTTGCTGGGGAGGTTGCCGCCGAAATCGTTCGCCACCTTTTTTGCGCAGGCATGAAGATTGCGCGCGCGGCTGTAGTAGCCCAGCCCCGCCCATGCGGACATGACTTCAGCGGCATCAGCGCTGGCGAGCGCCTTGAAGTCGGGCCAACGCCTGATGAACTTCAGGAAATAGGGCGTGACCGTCTGGACCGTGGTCTGCTGCAGCATGACTTCGGATAGCCAGACCGCGTAGGGGTCCTGTCGCTTTCCAGGAGGCGCGCGCCATGGCAGTCGACGATGCGTGGCGCGATACCAGGCCAGCAGCTTGCGGACAGTGCGCGTGTTTCTTTGCGTCCGGGCGGATGACGCGTTAACGTCCTTGGCCTTCTGCGAGGTCCGCATGTCAAACGAGCCAACCAGCATCATCATCCGCAAACGAGGTCCGAAGCCTGTGGCCGAGGATGCCTTGCGGCTGCTCAAGGGCCACCTGGCCAAACGCGGTTTTGCACAGGTCGAGCTTGTCACCCGCTGGCGGGAAATCGCCGGCACGTCGCTTGCCGCTCACTGTTTTCCACAAAAGCTTGCCTCCGCCGCCAATGGCACGCTGGTCCTGACCCTGGTGGCCGATGACCGGGCCAGCCTGGAACTGCAGCACCAGGCCCCAAAGCTGATCGACCGTATCAACCGCTATTTCGGGCGTGAAGCGGTCTCGAAGATCAAGGTGGTTGCGGGGGATATCCCCAAACCGCGGGGCCGCCCTGCCCCGCGTCCCCTGACGGGAGCGGAGGAAAGCGAGCTCAAGGCGTGGACCGCCGGGGTCCAGGACGGGGCCTTGCGCGATGCGCTGCAGCGCCTGGGACGATGTGCGCTGGCAGAAAGCCGGAAAACCCCGCTTTCGAGGCGTTGAGCCAGCGGGTCGGCGCGTCCTATAGTCCTGGCGATCCAACTGCTTCGTATTGGGGGTTCCCGTGAGTTCTGGTTTCCTGGACAAGGTTTCGTCCGCGGTCGGCATTTCGGACAAGCGCGTGCTTGTCGGCGGTGGGCTTGCGGCGCTGCTCCTGATCGGTGGGGGCATCTGGTACTTCACGCAAGGCCCCTCCGGGAAAGATGGAGAAACCGTCGCCGAGGCACCGGTCGATCCGGCCAATTGCGTTCCGAAGACAGATGTCGCCGTGACAAAAGACGACTACATCATCGGCGACAAGAACGCGCCTGTCACGCTTGTGGAGTACCTGTCGCAGACCTGCTCGGCCTGCGCCTATTTCCGGGCCAACGAGATCCCGAAGATCGAAGAGACCTTCGTGAAGACCGGCAAGGTGCGCATTGTCTTCCGCGAATTGCACCGCAACAATATCGACGTTGCGGCGTCGCTGCTCGGACGCTGCCTTGGCCGCGAGGGTTTCCTGCCGTTTACGGACATGCTGCTCGAGAACCAGCCGGCGTGGATGCTTCGTGAGGACAATGACGTCGTCGCGGGCCTGCGCGAAATGGCTCGTCGTGCCGGCATGTCGTCGGAAGACTTCGAGACCTGCCTGAAAAAAGAAGATGTCGCAAAGCAGCTGGCCCAGGCGAGCCAGGGTGCTGCCCGCGATTACTGCATCACAGGCACGCCAACGCTGCTCTTGAACGGGCGAAAGCTTGAAGGTTCTCAGACGAGCCATGAGAGCCTCGACAGCGCGATCCGTGCCGAGCTGAAGAAGGCCGGTGTGGAAGCGCCGCCCGCCGCTGCTCCGGCCGAGGCCGCGACGCCCGACGCCGGTGCGCCCGCTGGCGGCGTGACACCG
>JBEIFU010000381.1:0-1961 GCA_040382295.1 Alphaproteobacteria bacterium | reverse complement strand
GCCCCACCGAAGGCCACGTGAACCTCTACAAGGCCTGGGCCGATGGCGGTGCAGGTCTGCTGATCACCGGCAACGTGATCGTCGACATCGACCATCTCGAGCGCCCGGGCAACGTCGTCATCGACCGCAAGCCGGATGAGGAAACACGCCGCCGCCTCAAGGCCTGGGCCACAGCCGGCACCCGCAATGGCACCCATCTTTGGATGCAAATCAGCCACGCCGGCCGCCAGACACAGGCCATCGTCAACCCGCACCCCAAGGCCCCCTCGGCGGTGACATTGGGTCTGCCCGGCAAGCAGTTCGGCGAGCCTGTGCCCCTGACCGAGCCCGAGATCGAGGACCTCATCAACCGCTTCGTCGTCGCTTCGAAGGCTGCCGAAGATGCCGGTTTCAACGGCGTGCAGATACATGCCGCGCACGGCTATCTCGCCTCGCAGTTCCTGAACCCGCGCGCCAACCTGCGCACGGACAAGTGGGGCGGCAGCCTCGAAAACCGCGCGCGCTTCCTGATGGAGATTGTCCGCAAGGTACGGGCCGCCGTGAAGCCCGGCTTTGCCGTCGGCGTGAAACTGAATTCGGCCGACTTCCAGAAGGGCGGCTTTGCTTTCGAGGACAGCCTCACCGTTGCGAAATGGCTCGAAAAGGCCGGCGTCGACATGATCGAGGTCTCGGGCGGATCCTACGAGCAGCCCAGGATGATGAATCTCGAGGGCATGGAAGCCGTCGATCCGCAGAAACTGCCCGCATCCACGGCCGCCCGCGAGGCCTACTTCGTCGACTTCGCCAAGGCCATGCGCCAGGCGCTGAAGATCCCCGTGCTGCTGACGGGCGGCATCCGCCTGCTCAAGGCCGCCAACCACGCCATCGAAACCAGCGCCGCCGACATGGTCGGCCTCGGCCGCCCCATGTGCGTCGATACCGATGCGCCCGCGAAATGGCTGAGGGGCGAGGAAGAGCTGACGCGCTGGGAAGCGAAGCTCAAGCTGTTGCCGTCCTGGCTGTCCTTCCTGCGCGCCATCCCGCTGGTGCGCACCATGGATAGCTTCGGCGTCATGTTCTGGTACTACGCTCAGCTCGATCGCATCGGCAAGGGCAAGCCCGTCGACCCCAACCTGTCGGTCTTTGCGGCAATGCGCGAGGTTGACGCCTTCACGCGTCGCATGGCACGCGAGATCAGGGACGCAAGGACTGCCGCGTAATGATCGCCTCTGCCCAGATTGACCGCATTCTCGACCGCTACGCCGAGATCGAGGCCCGCATGGCCTCCGACGCCGGCGCGACCTTTGCCAAGCTGGCGAAGGAATATGCCGATCTGGGCCCCATCGTGGCCAAGGCGCGCGAAGTGCTGTCCATGCGCGCCGATATCCAGAACCTGACGGCAATGTCGACCGACATGGCGGCCGATGCCGAACTGCGCGCCATGGCCGGCGACGAGCTGGTCGAACTCAGGCGCAGGCTCCCTAACGTCGAGCGCGAGCTCTCGATCCTCATGCTGCCCAAGGACGCCGCCGACAGTGGCAGCGCGCTGCTCGAAATCCGCGCCGGCACCGGTGGCGACGAGGCGGCGCTCTTCGCTGGCGACCTCCTGCGCATGTACCAGCGCTACGCCCAGCTCCAGGGCTGGCAGTTCGAGGTGATGAGCGAAAGCGAGTCTGACCTCGGCGGCTATAAGGAAGTCATCGTCAGCGTGAATGGCGCCGGTGTCTTCGCCAAGCTGAAATACGAATCCGGCGTCCACCGCGTCCAGCGTGTCCCCGCAACAGAAGCCCAGGGTCGCATCCATACCTCGGCCGCGACCGTCGCCGTCATGCCCGAGGCCAGCGACGTCGATATCGACATCAACGAAAGCGACCTGCGCATCGACGTCTACCGCGCCAGCGGCGCCGGTGGCCAGCACGTCAACAAGACCGAAAGCGCCGTTCGCATCACGCACATTCCCACGGGCGTCGTGGTCGCCATGC
>JBEIFU010000380.1:0-1983 GCA_040382295.1 Alphaproteobacteria bacterium | reverse complement strand
CAACCCATAAGCCGCCCGGGATCGTAAACGGCCAGGTCCCGACCCTGCCCGTTGAGGCCCATACCAGCAACATGAGCGTGACATGAAGATAGCCAGCGCCATAAGCCTTCACCGGGGAGGAGCAGCAGCGGCTCTCTTGCTGTGTTTCGTTCTGGCGGTGCTGCCAACGAATGCCATGGCAAGCCCACCCACTCAAACCGGAGCCCCGATCCAGATGGCATCAGACCACGAGCCCTGGGGCCTTATCCTCTCTCGCTACATCGTGACACGACCCGATGGCTTGAACCTGTTCGCCTATGGTCGCGTGTCGGCAGCCGACCGGAACAGCCTCGCGCAATACATCAAGGCACTCGAAACCACCCCCGTCAGCCGCCTGTCACAAGACGCGCAGATGGCATTCTGGATCAACCTCTACAACGCCAAGACCATCGACATTGTCCTGGCGCATTATCCGGTCAAGTCCATTCGCGACATCTCGCTTGGCGGCCTCTTCACCATCGGTCCGTGGAAACAGAAGAACATGATCGTCGAAGGCAAGTCGCTCTCGCTCGATGACGTCGAGCACAACATCCTGCGCAAGCAATGGAAGGACCCGCGCATCCACTATGCCGTCAACTGCGCCTCCATGGGCTGCCCCAACCTTGCCCTGCGCCCCTTCACTTCTGACAACCTCGAGACCATGCTCGAAGAAGGCGCACGCAGCTTCGTGAACCACCCGCGCGGCGTCAGCGTGAAGAACGGCCGCCTCACCCTGTCCCGAATCTGGCAGTGGTATCGGGCTGATTTCGGCAGCTCCGACGCCGATGTCATCCGTCACGTATCGACCTACGCAGCCCCAGCCTTGCGCCAGCAGCTCGACAAGATCCGCGACATAGACGGATACGACTATGACTGGACCCTGAACGAGGCGAAGTGAACCCATGGCCGACCCGACACGCACGACAACCACCCTCGATCGTCTCGCCCCCCTCCTGCCCCTCATCGCGGCGTTCGTTGCCTTCTTCGCGCTTGGCCTGAACGAGTACATCTCGCTCGAGATGCTGCAGGAAAACCGGGCACTGCTGAAGGAATGGGTCCAGCTGCACCGCACCGAAGCTGCGCTCATCTTCATCGCAGCCTACATCGTTGTGGCCGCAGCCTCCCTGCCAGCCGGCGCCGTCCTGTCCGTCACGGGCGGCTTCCTTTTCGGGAGCGTATTCGGCACCGCGTGGATCGTCATTGGCGCAACCATCGGGGCCACGATCCTCTTCCTGATCGCACGCTCGACACTCGGTGAGCCCCTGCGTCAGCGCTTCAGCGGCAGCATCAAGACCATGGAAGAAGGCTTCCGGCGCAACGCGTTCTCCTACATGCTGATCCTGCGCCTCGTGCCACTCTTCCCGTTCTGGCTGGTCAATCTCGCGCCAGCCTTCCTTGGCGTCTCGCTCCTGACCTTCGCGGTAACAACTGCGATCGGCATCATCCCCGGCGCCTTTGTTTTCGCCTCGATCGGCAACGGCCTCAACGCCCTCTTCGACGCGGGCGAACAGCCCGACCTCAGCCTCACCGCCATCATCACCCGGCCCGACTTCTACATCCCCATCGCAGGCCTTATCGTCCTGTCCCTGATACCCATGGTCTATCGCGCCCTCACCGGCAGCAAGGAAGGCAGGAAATGACACCGCCAATCCGGGCAGACCTCTGCATCATAGGCGCAGGCTCTGGAGGCCTGTCGCTCGCCGCCGGCGCGGCGCAACTGGGCCGCAAGGTCGTTCTCGTCGAGCGCCACCTGATGGGCGGTGACTGCCTGAACTTCGGCTGCGTACCGTCGAAGGCACTGATCGCCGCAGCCGCCCACGCCGACGCCGCACGCAAGAGCCAGGCCTTCGGCATCACGACCAGTGAACCCGGCGTCGACTTCCCTTCCGTCGTGCGCCACGTCAAACAGGTCATCGCCGCCATCGAACCAAATGATTCGGTCGAACGGTTCGAAAAACTGGGCGT
>JBEIFU010000379.1:0-1988 GCA_040382295.1 Alphaproteobacteria bacterium | reverse complement strand
TCGAAGCCAAGCGCATTGACCTTGGACACAATGCTGTCTGCCGAGGTGGCGCCCTCGCGCCAGCGCACATGCAGCTTGGCAGACGACAGATTGACCCGCGCATCCTCCACGCCCGGCATCTGCTTCAGACCATTCTCGATCTTCGAGATGCAACCCGCGCAGCGCATGCCGCGCACGGCAAGCTCGAGACGCGCCAGCCCTTTTTCGTCCCGCCGCACGAATGGGGCAGGGTCGATCGCAAGCGCCTGGCTGAAGGTCGCAGCGCTCATGGCAGAAGCACCCGTCGGGTTGCCGTGAAGCCTGTGCCCTCGCTGCTCTGCGTCTCGGCGACGACGTCCCACTGGCCGCGCACCAGGCCCGGCACGCGTGCTTCATAAGCGCCATCTCCGCTCGCCGTCAGCTTGACCGTTCGGTCGAGATAGGAATTCACCGGATGACGCAGCCGCGCCGTGACGTCAAGCGCAACCAGCGGCTTTGCCTCGCTTGTCGCAAGGCGTACACGGATGATCGTCGCGCCGCCTTCGGCGCGCATGGTATCGATTTCCGCGCTCCATCCAAGTGCAGCCTGAGCTGCCCGTGCCTCCAGCGCGCGGTTATAGGCAAGACCCTTGAGATAGGGCTGTTTCTCATCCTCGCCCGCGAACGTCGAGAGCGCGTAGGTAACAAACACCGTATTCACGCCGATAATGACTCCGAAGAACCCCAGCATCATCACCAGCACATGCCAGCCTTTCAGTTCACGCAAGGGTCATTTCTCCTCTGACAGGAACACCGTGTCGTTGCGCCGGCTTTCGCCGGAAACGACCTCGGTGAAGATAAAACTCACGGGCATGGACGCGCGCACCAGCGACGCATCCGGAACAGTGACGAGGACACGCAGTGTCCTGAGCCGATCGGCCGGCACCTCCACTGCAACGGGAAGGGTGGCGCCATCCATGCCGATCACGCGTACGCTGAAGCCCGCCGGTGCCTCGATGCGCATGGCAAAGGTGCGAGCCTCGCCTGCGCGATTCATGACCTTCACCGTATAGGCGTTGCGCACCGATCCGTCGGCGAGGCGCACATGGGTCGGGTTCCGGTCACGCAGGACATTCAGGTCAATCGTCGCGCGTGTTGTCAGGCCGTAGAGCATGATGCCGCCGACAAGGACAAGAATGGCCATGTAGAGGATGACGCGAGGACGGATGATGCGTCCGGTTGCTGGGCGACCCTCGGCACGGCACTGGATGTTCTGCGGCGAGTCATAACCGATCAAGCCGGCTGGAAGGCCGACGCGTTTCATCACGTCGTCGCAGGCATCGATGCACAGCGCGCAATTGATGCACTCGAGTTGCTCGCCATCACGGATGTCGATGCCCATGGGGCAGGCTGCCACGCACTGGTTGCAGTCGATGCAATGGCCGCGTCCCTCCCATGGCTGCCCCTTCTTGTGGGGGCCACGTGGCTCGCCACGATCGGTGCGATAAGTCACCATCAGCGTGTCGCGGTCGATCAGGGCGGCCTGGATGCGTGGCCACGGGCACATATACGTGCAGACCTGCTCGCGCATGTGTCCGGCCAGCCAGTAGGTCGTGAATGTCATCAAACCCAGGAAAAGATAGGCCGTCGGATCTGCCGAGCCCGTGAAGAGGTTGGCCGCCAGCGTCGGCGCATCGTGGAAGTAGAAGATCCACGCCCCGCCCGTGGCCGCGGCGATGAGCAGCCAGATGGAATGCTTGGTGACCCGTTTCACGATCTTTGACGCGCTCCACGGCGATTTCTGCAGGCGGATGCGCTCGTTGCGGTCACCCTCGACCAAGCGCTCGACCATGATGAAAAGGTCTGTCCAGACGGTCTGCGGGCAGGCGTAGCCGCACCAGACACGGCCAAACAGCGCCGTCACCAGAAACAGCAGAAGCGAGGCCAGGATCAGAAGTCCCGTGATGTAATAGACTTCCTGCGGCCAGATCTCGATCCAGAAGAAATAGAAGCGCTCGCGAACCAGATCG
>JBEIFU010000378.1:0-1998 GCA_040382295.1 Alphaproteobacteria bacterium | reverse complement strand
GCTGTCGCGAGCCGCACACCCCGGGCGCGGGCTTCCGAAAGAACCTGGCTGGCAAGAGCGTTGAGGCTGGAAGCGGCGCTCATGTCACAACGCGCCCGACCAGACCAACGGCAGCAGCAAGAGGATCGCGTAAACGCCAGCGATGAGGTCATCGAGCATGACACCGGCCCCACCTTCTACCTCGCTGTCGGCCCAGCTTGCGGGCCAGGGTTTCAGCGTGTCGCAAATCCGAAACACCAAGAACGCGGCCACAAGCCCCGCGATCGTCATCGGAACAAAGGCCATGACCATCCACTGTGTTGCCACTTCATCGATGACGATCTCGGGAGGATCCTCGCGACCTGTCTGGCGGACATAGACATCGCCCGCGCGCCATCCCCCATAGGCCGCAATCGCCGCTGCAAGCAGCAGCAGGGGCCAGCCACCGATCCACGACAGGGCAAAGCCAAAGGGCAGGGCCATGAGAGACCCCCAGCTTCCCGGTGCCAGCGGCAGAAGGCCTACGCCAAAAAAAGTCACGATGGCTGTCGTCGGCTCAGCAAGACTGCGTCCCTCTGGAAGTCTTGCCACGCGCAGGGGAGTAATCATGGTAGAAAAACCATTGCTGTTGCATGGGCTGCGATGCCTTCGCGCCGGCCCGTGAAGCCAAGCCCCTCGGTCGTCGTGGCCTTCACGCTGACACGGTTCTGCCCGAGGCCGAGGATGTCGGCGACACGCTGTTGCATCGCCTCGCGATGCGGAGACACTTTGGGGCGCTCGCAGATGAGCGTCACATCCACATTGCCGATCTGGCCGCCGAGCTTTCGCACCAATTCTGCCGCATGGGCGAGGAACAGATGGGACGGGGCTCCCTTCCAGCGCGCCTCCGTTGGCGGGAAGTGCTGTCCGATGTCGCCCAATGCAGCCGCACCCAGGATGGCATCGGTCAGCGCGTGCAGGCCGACATCTGCATCCGAGTGGCCCTCGAGACCCTGGTCATGCGGGACACGCACACCGCAAAGCCAGACATGGTCTCCAGCGCAGAAGCGGTGCACATCATAGCCCGATCCGATGCGCCCCGTTGCAAGGGGCGTGAGCATCCGCTCGGCCATCTCAAAGTCCTCAGCTGTAGTAAGCTTGAAATTCATGCGGCCGCCTTGAACCGTTGCCACGCCGACACCGGCAGCTTCCGCAATGGACGCGTCATCGGTAAAGCCCGTGCCACGCGCGGCTTCATGCGTATCGAGGATCGTCTGAAAACGAAACCCCTGCGGGGTTTGTGCCTGGACCACGCCCTCGCGTGGAAGGGTTGTGGTGACGTGGTCTTGCTCTGCCCGCTTGAGGGTGTCGGCCACTGGCAGGACGGGAATGACAGCCGCGTGTCTTTCAAGTGCACCGATGACCTGCGAGATGGTGTCCTGAGCCACGAAGGGGCGGGCTGCATCGTGGATGAGCACGTTGTCCGGGCGAACGGCAGCCAGGGCCCGCAGGGCGTTGAGCACGGAAGCCTGTCTCGTTTCGCCACCGACGACGGCGGGTCGCAGCCTGAGCCCGTCGACGCAGGCTTCGTAGAGATCAACCTGGTCGGCGCCGATCACAACCTGCACCTGGTCGACACCCGGATGGTTCAGGAACTGCTCGATCGCCCGTCGCAGCACGG
Organism: Alphaproteobacteria bacterium; assembly: GCA_040382295.1. GTDB lineage: Bacteria > Pseudomonadota > Alphaproteobacteria > Micropepsales > Micropepsaceae > SZUA-430. The sequence continues at coordinate 359 of JBEIFU010000378.1, read as the reverse complement.
CCTTGCCGGCCAGGAGTCTGTATTGCTTGGGCACGCCTTCTCCTGCGCGCACGCCACGACCAGCGGCGACGATGATGGCGATGGTGCAAGGTTTGGCCGCAGTCTGCACGGTGTCGGGCGAGTCCCCTCATCTGGACAAACTGCTTGCCAGACCATGCGGTCTCACGCTAGCCTGACGATAAGTTGAGCAAAAATTATCTGCACAAAAAATGGGCATCACCGACATCCATGGCCCGACCCCGAAGGTCGTGCTCGCCCCCATGGCGGGCGTGACCGACGCGCCCTTTCGCGCTGCAGTGCGGCGCTTTGGGCCGACCTTCGTATTCTCCGAGATGGTGGCAAGCCGGGAACTCCTGCGC
>JBEIFU010000377.1:0-2004 GCA_040382295.1 Alphaproteobacteria bacterium | reverse complement strand
TCCCACCTGCCAGCCGCGCACCGAGGAACAAGGGCCCCTGTGGCGGAACTGGTAGACGCGGCAGACTCAAAATCTGTTGCCGGCAACGGCGTGCTGGTTCGATTCCGGCCAGGGGCACCAAAGTCATGGTCAGCAAAAGCAGACCAACCACGTTCCCCCGGGAGCGCGGGCTTTCAGCCCGCCCTGCGGGTGAAATGCCGTTCTGTCACCGCCATCAGGGACGAAGTCACAAAGACAGGTCATGACACGAAAAAACGGTGACATCATGACAAGCCCGGCAGCCAACCAAACCACAGGCTGGAACCTCCACCACACCTACGCGACGCTGCCCGAGCACTTCTTCGCGCGCATCAATCCCACCCCCGTGCTGAGCCCCCGCCTCGTGATCCTGAACACGAACCTCGCGCGCGACATGGGCCTCAACCTCGACGGCGCACCGGAAGGCGATCTCGCAGCACTCTTCACCGGCAACACGCTGCCACCGGGCGCATCGCCCATCGCGCAGGCCTATGCCGGCCACCAGTTCGGCAACCTCGCGATGCTGGGCGACGGGCGCGCCATTCTTCTGGGCGAGCAGATGGCCCCCGGCGGCATGCGCCATGACATCCATCTCAAAGGCGCCGGGCGCACGCCCTTCTCGCGCCGCGGCGACGGCCGGGCGGCCTTGGGGCCCATGCTACGCGAATACATCATCAGCGAGGCCATGCACGCGCTGGGCATCCCGACGACCCGCAGCCTTGCCGTTGCAGCCACCGGTGAGCACGTTCACCGCGAGACATCCTTGCAGGGAGCAATCCTCACGCGCGTCGCCGCAAGTCACCTGCGCGTCGGCACCTTCGAATACGCAGCCGGAAGCAAAGGCGGGGAAGGGCTCAGGGCGCTGGCCGACTATGCGATCGAACGCCACGACCCGCATCTCGGCACGCACGAGACCCCGTATCTAGCCTTCCTTCAGGCGGTGATCGCGCGCCAGGCCAGCCTCGTCGCCCAATGGATGGGCGTGGGCTTCGTGCACGGCGTGATGAACACCGACAACATGACGATCAGTGGCGAGACCATCGACTACGGCCCCTGCGCCTTCATGGACCGCTTCGCCCTCGACACGGTCTTCTCCTCGATCGACACGCAGGGCCGCTATGCCTATGGCAACCAGCCCCGCATCGCACAATGGAACCTGACCCGCCTCGCCGAAGCCCTGCTGCCGCTGCTCGACACCGACGAGACCGCCGCCATCGCAAAGGCCGAGGCTGCAATCGGCACATTCGGTCCCGCGCTCAACGAGGCCTGGCTCGCCGTCATGCGCCGCAAGCTCGGCCTGCAGAACGCGGAGGAGGGCGACCTCGCCCTCGCGCAGACGCTGATGCAGTGGATGCAGGACACCGGCGCCGACCACACGCGCACCTTCCGCGATCTCACGGAAGGACAAAACGCCGTCGGCGATGACGCCTCCCGAGATTGGCACGCCACCTGGACCGCCCGCCGCGCGCGCCAGCTCGGCCCGCCCGAGGCCTCAGCCCGCCTGATGCGCGAGGCCAACCCCGTCGTCATCCCGCGCAACCACAAGGTGGAGGAGGCGCTGGCCGCTGCAGCCGCAGGCGACATGCAGCCCGTCCACGCGCTGCTCGAGGCCGTGCGCAACCCGTTTACGGTGACACCATCAAACGAACCCTTCCGCGACCCGCCAGCCGTCCCCGATGCCTGCTACCGCACTTTTTGCGGCACCTGAGCTCTGCCTGCACCACGCACTTTCATTATTTTGAAACCGCAGAGTGCCATTATGGCTCTGAAAGGCTGGTGCCATATGGCTTTCCGGGCAGATCCGCAATCGATCAGCAATAAGGCGCTGGGTCGCCTCCTCGTCAAGGTGATTTGCCTTCTCGGCGCCGCCGCATGCGGCATTGTCGCGCTCGGTACCGAGCACGGAGGAACCACGTTCCTCATGGCGCTGGGTACCGGCGCCTTTCTGCTGTCCGCGCTTCTCCCGACGATCGTCGCCCCGCGCTT
>JBEIFU010000376.1:0-2005 GCA_040382295.1 Alphaproteobacteria bacterium | reverse complement strand
GGAGCTTGTGTCCGCGGCCGGCGGGCCGAGGTGGCTGCGCGTAGACGCAAGCCAGGTCGTGGCCGGCGGCGATGAGAGCCTCGAGGACGGGAACCGCGAAGACTGGTGTTCCGAGAAAGGCGAGGCGCACGGGCCCTGGTCCCGCCGCTATTCGGCGGGTTCGCGGACGTGGCCGCGACGGGACTTCGCCAACTTCTTCAGCATCATGTTGCGCTTGAGGCTGGAGAGGTGGTCGATGAAGAGGATCCCCTCGAGGTGGTCCATCTCGTGCTGGATGCAGACGGCGAGCATGCCGTCGCAGTCGATCTCCTGCGGCTTGCCGTGATAGTCGAGGAACTTGACCTTCACGCGGGCGGGGCGCTCGACGTCCTCGTAGAGGTCGGGAACCGAGAGGCAGCCTTCCTGGCACTCGACCATCTCGTCGGAAGACCAGGTAATCTCTGGGTTCACGAAGTACATGGGCTTGCGGGCCGCGAGGATCTGTTCCTTCGTGGGTTCCTCGATGTCTTCGCCGGCCTCGTTGGTCGGCCTGCCGACGTCGATGACGATGATGCGCTTGGGGACGCCGATCTGGATGGCGGCAAGGCCGATGCCGGGGGCGTCGTACATGGTCTCGAGCATGTCATCCATGAGCGTGCGCAGGTCGTCGGTGACCTGGGCCACGGGCTGGGAGACCTGCTTGAGGCGCGGGTCGGGCGCGATGAGGATGGGTCTGAGCGTCATGGAAATTCAGGTAAGGTACGAGGCTTGCGGCGTCAAGGCGACGAAGGCGCCGTTTGTGGCTGTTAACCGCGGGCGTGCCGCGGCGGGTGCTCAATACAGCAGGAATGGAAGGCGTTCGCTGGCCCAGGCGGCCTCGTCGGGGTTTGTGATGGCGTCAAGGTCCGCGGGCGTTGCAGCCTTGTCGTCGACCCATTGGCGCAGGAGCTGGCTTGCGTTGATCACGTCGATGGCGAGCTTGCCGATCTCGTACTCGTAGGGGAAGTCGCGCCAGAGCGGGTAGGCGGGGCTCAGGTTGCGGATGGCCTTGAAGGCGAGTGCCTGAAGGCGCCATGGCTTGAAGGCCGTGTGGTTGTAGGCGTGGTTCTCGGTGTGGATCTGAACGCCGTTGCAGAGTTTGCCGACATGCTTGTGGAAGGTCGGCTCGAACCAGCAGTCGCGCAGGAGGCAGCCTTCAAGCCAGTGCGGGGCGAGGCGCTGCATCTCGGCGATGATGGCGCGGGCGTCGATGTCCGGGGCGCCAAAGAGCTCGAGCGGGCGCGTGGTGCCGCGGCCTTCGGAGAGGGTCGTGCCTTCCAGCATCACGGTTCCGGCATAGGCGCGGGCCATCCAGAGGTTGGGGGCGTTGGGGCTTGGGTTCACCCAGATCCGATCCGAGAGAGGCCAGCCGTGACCGGGCCCCGCATCGGCGTGCCAGCCCTCCATGGCGATGACGCGGTAGTCGACGTCGAGCTTGAGGTGCTTGATGAACCAGTGGCCCAGCTCGCCCAGTGTCAGTCCGTGGCGCATGGGCATGGGGCCTGCGCCGACGAAGCTTTCCCAGCCCTCGCGGAGGGTCAGGCCCTCGATCGGGCGGCCCACGGGGTTTGGCCGGTCGAGCACCCAGACCGCCTTGCCGTGGCGGGCGGCCTCTTCCAGCATGTAGCGCAGCGTCGTGATGAAGGTGTAGATGCGGCAGCCCAGGTCCTGCAGGTCGATGAGGACGGTGTCGAAGGTCTCCATCATTCGCGGCGTGGGCCTGCGCACTTCGCCATAGAGGCTGAAGACAGGGATGCCCGAGAGGGGGTCGGTAAAGTCCGAGGACTCCACCATGTTGTCCTGCTTGTCGCCGCGCAAGCCGTGCTGGGGGCCGAAGGCGGCCGTCAGCTTCATGTCCCCACATTGCTGCAGGGCGTCGAGGCTGTGGGTCAGGTTGCGCGTGACAGAGGCCGGGTGGGCCAGCAGGGCGACGCGGCGGCCCTCAAGCGGGGCACGCAGAGCGTGGTCTTCAAGCAGGCGGTCGATG
>JBEIFU010000375.1:0-2021 GCA_040382295.1 Alphaproteobacteria bacterium | reverse complement strand
GAGTGGCGGGCGCGGTTCAGGACCCTGCTCGCATCAGCATGCCATAGAGGTCGCGCGGATCATCCGGATCCGCGATCATGTCGAGGTTCTGCACAAAGGCTGTTCCCTGCGCGCGCGCGTGCACGTAACGCAGCGCAGCGAAATCCTCGATGGCAAAGCCGACGCCATCGAACAGCGTCACCTCGCCACGCCGCTTTCGCCCGGGCGCCTGTCCTGCAATGACCTGCCATAGCTCGGTCACCGGGTGGTCAGCCGGCAGTTGCTGGATTTCGCCCTCGATTCGGGTTTGCGGCGCGTACTCCACGAAGATCTCCGATCGCAGCAGGATATCGCGGTGGAGTTCCGTCTTGCCCGGGCAGTCGCCGCCGATGGCATTGATGTGCACACCCGTGCCGACCATGTTGTCAGTGAGGATTGTTGCGTACTGCTTGTCTGCCGTGCAGGTTGTGATGATCTGCGCGCCTTCGATCGCTTCCTGTGCCGAGTTGCAGGCCGTAACCTGAAGGCCCGTCCCCGCGAGGTTCGCCATGCATTTGCGTGTTGCCGCCGGATCGATATCGTACAAGCGAACATAGTCGATGCCGCACAGCGCCCGAAAGGCCAGAGCCTGGAACTCGGACTGAGCGCCGTTGCCGATCATTGCCATGGTGCGGGCATCCGGTGGCGCCAGGTGACGCGCGGCGAGTGCCGACGTGGCGGCAGTGCGAAGTGCCGTCAGGATTGTCATTTCCGAGAGCAGAAGCGGGTAGCCGGTGGCGACATCCGCCAGGACACCAAAGGCTGTCACGGTCTGCAGGCCGGCCTGCATGTTCTTGGGATGCCCATTCACATACTTGAAGCCGTAATAGGCGCCATCCGATGTTGGCATGAGCTCGATCACGCCGCCCGATGAGTGGCTGGCCACGCGCGGGGTCTTGTCGAAATGCTCCCAGCGCAGGAAGTCGGCCTCGATCTCGGCTGCAAGCTCGACCATGACGCGTTCAACGCCGACATGCAGAACCAGGCGCATCATGTTCTCGACGCTGATAAAGGGCACAAGGGCCAGGTGCGAGGGTGCCGACATGTGCTCAGCTCGCGCCCTGCGTGGGCCGGTCGAACACTTTTCGGCCCATGAGGCTGGCGACGAGATCGACCATCAGGCGGGCCGTGCGACCCCGCTCGTCGAGGAATGGGTTGAGCTCGGCGAGATCCAGCGACGTGACCAGGTTCTGCTCGTGAAGGAGTTCCATCACCAGATGTGCTTCGCGAAACGTGATGCCGCCCGGGACGGTTGTTCCCACACCGGGGGCAATCGAGGGATCGAGGAAGTCCACGTCGAGCGATACGTGGAGCAGGCCCTTCTCGTGTTCAACCTTTTGCAGGAATTCCCTGAGCGGCGCCACAATACCCCGTTCATCCAGTACGCGCATGTCGTTCACGTGGTAGGCCCTGTTGCGCAGTGCGGACTGCTCGGCTGGATCGATCGAGCGCAAGCCGAAGAGACAAATGTTCTGTTCGGGGACAGGATAGGGGAAAGGGGGGAAGTCATCAAAGCCGGGTCTGCCGGCAATGTATCCGACAGGCATGCCGTGGAAGTTGCCAGATCCGGAAGTTTGTGGCGTGTGGATGTCGGAATGCGCATCCAGCCAGAGAACAAAGAGCTTGCGACCCATCGCATGTGCCTGTGTGGCGATGCCTGAGACGGTCCCCATCGACATCGCATGGTCGCCGCCCAGGAAAATCGGAAAACTGCCGGTCGCAAGGGCCCTGCTGGCTGTCTGTGCCAGCAGCTTTGTCCAGGCAATAGTCTCGGCCTGCGCGTGGATGCGCGTGGTCGTCTCAGGAGGCGTCAGATTGAGTGGTGGCAGTCTGATATCGCCCCAATCCTCCACGGCGTGGCCGAGGTCGACCAACGTGTTTGCGAGCCCTGCCACGCGATAGGCCGCCGGCCCCATGAGGCAGCCTTGTGTCCGCTGACCGGAATCGACCGGCGCGCCGATAAGGAGGCAGTGTCTGGACAAGCGATCCCTCCGCCATCAATT
>JBEIFU010000374.1:0-2023 GCA_040382295.1 Alphaproteobacteria bacterium | reverse complement strand
GGCTCATTGGGCCGCCTACACCGCCAGGGAAGGCGCCGTTGACCCGGGCCGCAGCATCCAGCTCGGCATGCGCGGGCATCCGTCGGGCGCCATCCACAAGGGCGGGGTCGGCGGATCGAGCCGTGAGCTCGGCTACCGGGTGATCACCATGCAGGAATTCGAACAGCTGGGGATCGAGGCCACGCTTGCGCTGATCCGCGAGCGCGCTGGCGGCGGCCCGGCCTATATCACCTTTGATCTCGACTGCATGGATCCATCCGTGGCCCCCGGTGTTTCCAATATCGAACCTGGCTTCTCAGGCTTTACGATCCGCGAGGCGGATAACGTACAGAATCTTTCGCACTTTTCAAAACCGGCGGCTTCTTTCACACTGAAGGAGGAAAGAGGCCATGAAGGAAGAGAACGAAGGCAGACCGATGGGGCAAGTCATCAAGATCGATGAGGCCCGGATCCGCGACCACCTCGGCGAGATGGTCCGTGGAACGGTGGAGGAGACGCTCAACGCGATGCTCGATGCCGAGGCGGACGAGCTGTGTGGGGCTGGGCGCTACCAGCGCAGCGCTGACCGGGTCGACACCCGGGCCGGCAGCTATGACCGGACGCTGCATACCTCAGCAGGGGAAGTGAAGCTGAAGGTCCCGAAGCTACGTCAGCAGGTCTTTGAAACGGCCATCATTGAGCGCTACCGGCGCCGAGAGGCATCTGTCGAGGAATCGCTGATCGAGATGTACCTGGCCGGTGTTTCCGTCAGGCGCGTGGAGGACATCACCGAAGCCCTGTGGGGCACCCGTGTGAGCCCTGCCACGGTCTCGAACCTGAACAAGAAGATCTATGCCAAGATCGATGTCTGGCGGAACCGTCCCATCACGGGCGAGCATCCCTATCTGTACCTCGACGGCATTGTAATGAAGCGCAGCTGGGCGGGCGAAGTCCGCAACGTCTCCCTGCTCGTGGCGAGTGCCGTCAATGCCGAGGGTTTCCGGGAGATTCTGGGGATTTGTGAAGGGGCCAAGGAGGACAAATCTGGTTGGTCCGCCTTCCTCCGCCACCTGGTCGAGCGCGGCCTGAAGGGCGTGAGACTGCTCATTTCCGACGCCTGCCGCGGCCTCGTGGAAAGTGCCACCGAGTATCTGCCAGACGCCCGGTGGCAGCGGTGCATGGTTCATTTTTACCGCAATGTATTCAGCCATGTTCCTGCCACCAAGATACGAGACGTGAGCCACATGCTGAAGGCGATCCATGCGCAGGAGAGCCGAGCGTCAGCCGACGAGAAGGCGAAGGCCATCATCGCCGAACTGCGGCTTTTGAAGATGGGCAAGGCCGCCGACTTGGTGGAGCAATCCGTTCACGAGACCCTGAGCTATTACGCCTTCCCCGACATCCACTGGCACAAGATCAGAACCAACAATCCACTGGAGCGCATCATGCGGGAGATCCGGCGTCGGACACGCGTGGTTGGCGCGTTCCCCGACGGTCAGTCCTGCCTCAACCTTGCAGCAGCCCGTCTACGGCATATTGCTGGAACGCAGTGGTCGACCAAACGATACATGAACATGCGGCCGCTGTTTCAGGCCGAGGAAACCCTAACCGAAGCCGCTGTCGCTTGAAAAAATGTGCGAAAGAATCTGGACACTACCCATGGTGACCATCAACTGGCACCATCCAAACGGACGGGACATAATTCTGCCCGCATATAACCAAGGGAGCGCCGCGCCTTGCCAGTTCATCGATCGCAACACCGGAATAGGTGACCGCCGCGCTCTCGACGATTACTGCCTCAATATCATCGATAGGTATACTACCAATCACGCCTGTGTCTGCGCTGACTGTCAGAAAACCGCGATCAACATTGAGCCTCTTGCCATGACCCGTAATCTCAACCACTTGTCTCAACATCGGTAGTATGTCTCATTTCGGGATATCGAAGACTATACTGCCGAAGGAGCAAGTTATGGGCCAATCTAGTCAACTCCTCCGCGTCGATCCTCCGATCTCGTTGACAGATCGTTTCACCGCTCGCCTT
>JBEIFU010000373.1:0-2030 GCA_040382295.1 Alphaproteobacteria bacterium | reverse complement strand
CTGAAGACCAAGGTCAGTCTTGGCACCGGTCCGGAGGAGCGCTCTGCGCTCGTGGTGGCGGTGCGCGCGCACGGCAATTTCGTCGAGCACGTGCCGCTGAGCCTCATCCTGCTGGGGTTGCTCGAGCGTGAGGCGGTGGGTACCACCCTCGTGGCCGGTCTCGCGGGCGTGCTGCTTCTGTCGCGCCTCCTGCACATCATCGGCATCGGCATCAAGGGCGTGAACCCGTTCCGTAGCCTGGGGGTCGTGCTCCAGTGGGCCTTTTTCGTCGTGGCGGGCGTGGTCGGCATCCAGGTCTGCGCCACCACCTATGGTGATGCCCTGCGGTCGCTGTTTCAGATAACAGGCAGTCTTGCTGGCGCCCCGGTATTCGGGTAGGCGACCCCGCGTTATTCGCATTGGCATCGTGGCTCTCCGGGGATGGCCGGTGTCTGCCCCTTGACGGGCGGGGTGCGGGCAAGGTGTTGTGCGTCCATCCATAACAGGAGAGCTTCCATGTTTTCACATGTCATGATCGGGACGAATGATCTCGACAAGTCGAAGAAATTCTACGACGCGGTGCTGGGCACGCTGGGCATCAAGCCGGCGATCGTTGACGGTCATCGCATTTTCTACATCTCGCCCCAGGGCATGTTCTCGGTGTCGAAGCCGATCGACGGCAAGCCCGCGACCTACGCCAATGGCGGCACGATCGGGTTTGCAGCCTCGTCGCCGGCGCAGGCTGATGCGTGGCATGCGGCAGGCGTCGCCAATGGTGGGACGACCTGCGAGGACCCGCCAGGCGTGCGTGAGGGCGGCTTCGGCAAGCTCTATCTCGCCTACCTGCGCGATCCCGATGGCAACAAGCTCTGCGCGCTGCACCGCATGTAAATCTTAATTTCGGTGACAGTGCACTTAACTCCCGTCGGCTTCGGAGCAAACCTGGCGCTGACCATGAAGGAGTTAAGTGCACTGTCACCGAAATTAACCCTTGAGGGGTGATCATGGACGAGGTTGCCAAGGCGCCTGAGGAGATGCTCGCGACGCTGGGGTTGCGGCGACGGGTTCACTTCGGCGAGGGGCGCTGCACGCTGGCCTTCGAGGCGGGCATGCACATGTGCCATTCGGGTGGCGTGGTGCAGGGTGGCTTTGTCACCGGCTGGCTGGATGCCGCCATGGCGCATGCGTTCTTCAGCCTGGGGCAACCGGGCCTCGTTCCGATGTCGCTCGAAATCAAGGTCAGTTTCTTCGCGCCCGCCCGGCCCGGCCTGCTGATGGCCGAGGGCTGGATCGAGCGGCAGGGCAAGTCGACCTGCTTTGCCGAGGCGCAGCTCAAGGATGAGGCTGGCAACGTCATTGCGAAGGCGACGTCCACGATGCGTCTGGTGTCGCAGGCCAGGGTCGCCGATGGCTCGCGTGCAGCGGTGGGCGGGTGACCCCGGAACTGGTCCAGCGCGAGCAGGCGCTTGTCGGCGAGGGGCCTGTCTGGGTCCCCGATGAGCGAGCGCTCTGGTGGGTCGACATCAAGGGGCAGCGGCTTTTCCGATACGATCCGTCCTCTGGTGCGGCGCGCAGCTGGGCGATGCCGGAGCGCATCGGCGCAGCGATCCCGGAGAGCGACGGTAGCTTCATCCTGCTCGGCAAGACAGGCATCTGGCGCTCGCGCCTGCCATTCGACCAGTTCACGAAGGTCTCTGCGCCCGACAGCGACCGGCCGGGCAACCGCTTCAACGATGCCAAGCGCGATCCGGCGGGGCGGCTCTGGGGTGGCACCATGGATGATGACGAGCGTGAGGCTTCGGGGCGGCTTTACCGCTTCGACACGCTGGAGGCGCCGGTGCGGGTGAAGGACAACGTCAATCTCTCGAACGGTCTGGGGTGGAGCCCCGATGGCCGTACGATGTATTTCGTCGAGACGATGCGGCGCGTGATCTGGGCGCATGACTATGACGTCGCCAGCGGCGCGGCGGGGCCGGCGCGGGTGTTTGTCGAGATCCCGGCGGCTGACGGGTTTGCCGACGGCATGTGCGTGGATGCGGCGGGCTGTGTCT
>JBEIFU010000372.1:0-2031 GCA_040382295.1 Alphaproteobacteria bacterium | reverse complement strand
GCCGGCGCCCTCGACCTATGAGCGCTATGTCGCGATGCAGACACTGCGCGCCTTTCGTGAACCGACGGCGCGGCTCCTTGATGCGCAATCGCGGTTTGCGCCCGTGTTCCATTATCGCTTCGACTGGCGCTCGCCGGCGGCCGGAGGCGCCTTTGGTTCGTGCCATGCGATCGAGCTTGGCTTTGTCTTTGGCTCTTACAGCCTGAAGGGTCCTGACAATTTCTTCGGCACGGGCGAGACGGCTGATGCCATCAACCGCGCGATGATGACGGCCTGGACGTCCTTTGCGCGCTCGGGTCAGCCCGACGGAGGCGACACGCCATGGCCCACCCGCGCCCGCAGCGGGGACAGGCTCATGGTCTTTGGCGGTGCGAACAGCGTGGCTGCGTCGGAACCATGCGACCGGAATGTCGCATGGGCTGCACTGCCCGACTCGCGCGTGGGTGCCTGAGCTTCGTGCCTACGCGTTTTCGAGCATGACCTTGCACTGGGTCACAGGCTTCCTCAGCGCCTCGAACGCCTCGGGCAGTGCGTCGAGCTTCACGATGTCGGTGATCATGTGGTCGACGTCGACGCGATCCTTGGCGATCATGTCGATCACGTAGTCGAAGTCGGCTGGCCTGTAACCCAGAACGAATTGCAGGCAGAGTTCCTTCACAACGCCGATCAGAGGCAGGATCATGTCCATCTGCTGGCACACGCCCGCAATGATGATCTTGCAGTTGCGGGGCGCCATCATCATGACTTCGTTGATGAGGCCGGGAGCGCCGACACACTCGAAGATGAACTCAGGCGCCTGGCCTGCAATCGTTTCGACCTGCGGGATCAGGGGCTTCGCTGGGTCTACAGCATCGGTCGCGCCGAAGCGGGCCGCCATCTTGGCGCGCAAGGGTGCACGATCGCTGACGATGACGTGGCGTGCGCCGAGGAACTTTGCCCAGAGCATGACCGCGAGACCCACGGGGCCCGCGCCGATCACAAGCACCGTCGCGCCGCGCGGCATCTGCGCCTTGTCGACCGCGTGTAGCCCGACGGCGAGCGGCTCGACCATCGCACCTTCGCGGAAACTGACCACGTCCGGCAGGCGGTGGGCGCCGCTTGCACCGATGCGGACATATTCTGCATAAGCACCATGGCTCTGGCCGAGGCCCACGGGCACACCCTTCTCGCAAACGCTGAAGGCGTCGCCACCGCTGCGGCAGGCCTTGCATTCGCCGCAACGGATATAGGGAAAGCCGGCGACGCGGTCGCCTTCCTTCCACGCTCCCCTGACGGCTGATCCGACTTCAACGACCTCGCCTGCGAATTCGTGTCCCATGACTGAACCGGCGGGCAGAGGCTGGATCGAGGTGGCCTCGGTCATGTGCAGGTCGGAGCCGCAGATGCCGCAATTGCAGACCTTGAGGATCAGATCGGTCGGCCCGCATTTCGGCTGCTCGATCGTCTCGACGACCAGTGGTTTACCCACTCCCCTGAAAACGGCTGCGCGCATGGTGTCCACTTCGGTTGTCAATGAGCCCGTCGGCTGACACTATGTCAGGGATACGGCATTGCCAATTGCATAGAGGGAACACCGCCATGGCCATCAAGCTGCGCAACGGCATCTTCCTTGCGCCCTTCCATCCGCTGGACGAGGATCCGACGCTCTGCATCCACCGGGACCTCGAGCTGGTCGAGCATCTCGATCGCCTGGGCTATGAGGAGGCGTGGATCGGCGAGCATCACTCGGCGGGGTACGAGATCATTGCTTCGCCAGAGCTTTTCATCGCCGCCGCTGCCGAGCGCACGAAGCGCATCCGGCTGGGAACGGGCGTCGTCTCGCTGCCCTATCACAATCCGCTGACGGTCGCGAACCGCATGATCCAGCTGGACCACCAGACGCGCGGGCGGGTGATGTTCGGCGTCGGCCCCGGACTTCTGCCCTCCGATGCGTTCCAGCTTGGCATCGATCCGACGACGCAGCGTGATCGGATGGTCGAGGCTGTCGAGGTGATCCTGAAGCTCTTCAATGGCGAACGGGTGACACAGAAG
>JBEIFU010000371.1:0-2049 GCA_040382295.1 Alphaproteobacteria bacterium | reverse complement strand
GCTTATCAGCGCGAGTAGAATTCGACCACGAGGTTCGGTTCCATCTTCACGGCGTAAGGAACGTCCGAGAGCTTCGGCGTGCGCAGCAGCTTGGCGGTCAGCTTGGAGTGATCGGCCTCGATGTAGTCGGGTACGTCGCGCTCGGGCAGCTGCACGGCAACGGCCACGGTCTCGAAGCCGCGGGCCTTCTCGCGTACCGAGATCACGTCGCCTTCCTTGACGACATAGCTCGGGATGTTCACGCGGCGGCCGTTCACGTCGATGTGGCCGTGGTTGATGAACTGGCGGGCGGCAAAGACCGTCGGCACGAACTTGGCGCGATAGACGACCGCATCGAGGCGACGCTCGAGCAGGCCGATCATGTTCTCGCCCGTGTCGCCGCGACGGCGCTGGGCTTCTGCGTAGATCTTGCGGAATTGACGCTCGGTGATGTTGCCGTAGTAGCCCTTGAGGGTCTGCTTGGCCTTCAGCTGGACGCCATAGTCCGAGGTCTTGGTCTTGCGGCGCTGGCCGTGCTGGCCGGGGCCGTACTCGCGCTTGTTCTGCGGGCTCTTGGGGCGACCCCAGAGGTTGTCGCCGATGCGGCGATCGATCTTGTACTTCGCCTGAATACGCTTCGTCATCGCAGTTTCCTTGCGTTGGTCAGTTGCAAAAGATGGAAACGCGCCCTCCTCTGCCCCGAATTCCGGGCCGACAGGCAGGGGCTTCCCTGCCGCGGGTGCTTTTCTTCCCCCGTTGCCGGAGGAGGCGCGGTTTTAGAGGGGTGCGCGGGCCGTGTCAAACCAGCAAGGGTCTCAGGTTGCGCCCCGAAATCGCTGAAAACCGCCCTTCCCTTCAGGCCTTGAGCCAGTGGCGCAGGGTTTGCGTGACCAAGGCTGGCTTTTCGTAGACGATCCAGTGGCCCGCATCGGGGACGCGGCGGACCTCGAGGTCGGGAACCCAGCGCTCGAGCCCCTCCACGCAGCCGGGGAGGAGAGCCTCGTCCTGCAGGCCCCAGAGCACCCGCGTGGGGACGCGCACCTCGAGGGCCGCATCGTCATAGAGCTCTGGCGCCGACGCCTCGGAACCCGGCTTGGGCGGATCCAGCCGCATCGCGCGGTACCAATTGAACATGCCGGTTAGCGCGCCGGGCTGGCTCCAGGCGGTGATAAAGGCCTCGCGGTCCTTCGTCGTCAGGTGTCCTGCAGCTGCCGTCTTCTCGAGCGAGCGCCAGAGGAGCGCGAAGTCGTCGGCCGCGAAACGGGCCTCGGCGCCTTCGGCGCGGATGTCGTGGATGTATTGCGAGGCAGCGGCCTGGTCCGGGTTCCTGGCGATCTCGCGCTGGAAGGCGCCGGGATGGACAGCGTTCAGGATGATCAACCGCTCGAGCAATTCGGGGTGGCGGATCGCGAAGGCCCAGGCCAGCGCGCCGCCCCAGTCATGGGCAACAAGCGTGAACCTGCGCTTGCGCGCGAAGTGACCGGCGAAGTCCGCTACGTCCGCGATCAGCCGCTTGGTACGATAGCGCGCTACCTCTTGCGGCTTCGACGAAAGGTTATAGCCTGGCAGGTCCGGCGCCACGCAGTGGAACGTGTCCCCGAGGTCTTCAAGCTGGTGCATCCACGTGTACCAGAACTCCGGGTAGCCATGGAGGAAGACCACGAGCGGAGCCTCTTCCGGGCCGCTTGCCGCGTAGTGGAGCTTGAGTTCATTGGCGGCGGCATAGCCGTGGCGGATCATGGTGAGTATTTCCGGCGTTGATGGCCTGATCTTGACATATGTCACTATGTACCGTACTTTGACATACATGGATAAGATACAGATTTATTTTCCCAAGGATGAACTGGAAGCGCTTCGCGCAGAAGCAGAGCGTTCGGGTCGCAGCGTAGCTGGCCTTGTTCGCGATTCTGTCCGAAAGACGCTTTTGAAACCAAAGTCGTCTGGCGGCCCAGTCGGCCTTTGGGAGGGCGAGCCGAAGCGCTTTTCGGTCGATCATGATTCCATTTACGACGAGACCTGATGCGCCAGGGTGAAGACGTATTCGTTGACACGGGCGCCTGGATTGCACTG
>JBEIFU010000370.1:0-2077 GCA_040382295.1 Alphaproteobacteria bacterium | reverse complement strand
GCGTTTGCCGAAGGTCTGGCGCTCACGAGCCCATTTGACCGCTTCCTCCAGACAGACGCGGGCATAGGCGCAGGCGCTGGCCGCCATGCCGAGGCGCTCGCCGTTGAAGTTCAGCATGATGCCCATGAAGCCCTGGTTCTCGCCGCCGATGAGGTTGGATACGGGGACGCGGACGTCGTTGAAGCCGATCTCGGCCGTGTCGGAGGCCCACCAGCCCTGCTTGCGCAGGTTGATGCGCGTGACGCCGGGCGTATTGGCTTCGATCAGCAACAGGGAGATGCCGCCCATGCCCGGGCCTCCGGTGCGCACGGCGGTCGTGAACCAGTGGGCGCGCATGCCGCCAGTGATGAACATCTTCGAGCCGTTGACGATGTAGTGATCTCCGTCGCGCACGGCTCGGGTCTTGAGCTGGGCCACGTCCGAGCCGCCGGAGGGTTCGGTGATGGCGAGCGAGATCTGCTTCTCGCCCGAGAGGACCTGCGGGGCCACGAACTGCTTCATCTCGGGCGAACCGATGGCCATGATGGGCGGCAGGCCGATGCCGTGGACAAGGAGGCTCGCATTGATGCCGCCTGCGCCGATGCGGGCCATCTCCTCGGCGGTGACGATGGAGTGATAGCGGTCGAGGCCTTCGGAGATGCCACCATAGGCTTCCGGGTAGCCCATGCGCAGGAGGCCGAACTCGGAGGCCTTGCGATAGAGGTCGCGCGGGAACTCGCCCTTCTCTTCCCATTCGTCGACGAAGGGCATGATCTCGCGGTCGATGAATTTCCTGAGTTCGCGCCGCCAGGCGTGATGGCTCTCGTTCATGAAGGGGGAGGGCGGGCGCGAGGTGTCGAAGTCGAGGGTCTGGATGTTCCTGGCCATGGCCCTGATATTCCCTTGGTGGTGTCCGATCGATGGCGTGCAGGCTATGCGAGCAGCCCCGCTTCAGACAATACAAACCCTGTCGGAGGGCTTGTTCGTTCCTGCCCATTCGGCTGTTGCATTCGGGGGTTGTCCGGACCCATGATGCGTGATCCCAGACAACGAGGCCTGCCATGAGCACTGCGACTGCCGAAGCTTTTCCGGGTTACAAGCTTGATACGCTTGACAACCGTATCGTCAATCCGGCCCTGGTGCAGGACGAGACGATCCATGAGGTGTTTGCCAAGCTTCGGCGCGAGGATCCCCTGTACTGGACGCAGCCGGATCATTTCAGGCCGTTCTGGTCGGTCACCAAGCATGCCGACATTCTCGAGGTCGAAAAGAACCACCAGATCTTCGTGAACCGGCTTCGGACCTATCTTTCGCCTGTCCAGGGGGAGGCGTGGGTCAAGTCGGTGACGGGCGACACGCATCTGTTCCGCACTCTGGTCGACCTCGACGATCCGATCCACATGAAGCTGCGCGGGCTGACGCAGTCGTGGTTCATGCCGCCGAACCTGAAGAAGCTCGAGGCGCGCATCGCTCAGATCGCGAAGGACCATGTCGACCGGATGGCGGCCCTGGGCAGTGAGTGCGATTTCGTGAAGGAGGTGGCGCTCTGGTATCCGCTGCGCGTGATCATGATGCTGCTGGGTGTGCCGCCGGAAGATGAGCCTTTCATGCTGAAGATGACCCAGGAGATCTTCGGGCCGGGCGATCCGGATGTGACGGCCGAGGCCGATCACAAGGCCGATACGGGTGCCTTCAGTGCCGCGGGGCAGTCGGTCGACCTGATGCAGACGGCGATGAAGCTGTTCGAGTATTTCGGTGCGATCACGGCGGATCGCCGCAAGAACCCGAGGGATGACGTGGCCTCGATCATCGCCAACGGCATGATTGACGGGCAGCCCATCGGGGATCGCGAGGCGATGAGCTATTACATCATCGTGGCCACCGCCGGACATGATACGACGAGTTCCACCGTTGCGGGCGGGCTGCTGCAGCTTCTCAAGAACCCCGAGCAGATGGCGAAGCTGCGTGCGGACATGAGCCTTGTGCCGAACTTCGTCGAGGAGTCGATCCGCTGGGTCACGCCGGTCAAGCACTTCATGCGCACGGCGGTGCAGGACTATTCACTGCGCGGCAAGAAGGTGCGCGAAGGTGACGGGCT
>JBEIFU010000369.1:0-2078 GCA_040382295.1 Alphaproteobacteria bacterium | reverse complement strand
CGGCCCGAACCGATGCGCCCGGCTCTCAAGGGGATCTCGAGGCCACGCGGCCCCATGCCCCCGCGCGCCTACATCGAATGCCTCGCCGACAAGGCCATCACGATCGGCCACCAGCGCATGATGCATGCCCGTGCCGGCATCACGCAGGTGAGCCAAATGGACACCGACCATTCGCCTTTCTACGCCGACCCCGCGACGCTGGCAGACCAGATCTGCACTCACGCCACCGCGTTGGTGTCCGCAAGCCGCTGAGTTGACTGGGAATTGACAAGGGGGCGCTCGGGTGCCCTGCTAACCCGCAGGAAGGTTGCATGGTGAACCGTCGTGAAATTTTTATCGGGGCAGGAGCGGTCGCGGCAGCGGCCACCATGTCCCCGTTGGCGCTGTCGAAGCCCGCAGGCGGGCTGGCATCGGACATCGCCATTCTCGAGCAGGCATTCACCGCGATGCACCCGGGTCTCCTGCGCTATCTGACACCGGAAGAACTCAAGCGTGGCTTCGCGCGCCTGTCGCAAGCCTGGGCAGCAGATCCGCCGAGGCAGGAGGCATACCTGGCGCTCTCGCGCTTCCTGAGCACGCTCCGATGCGGGCACACCTATGCGAATTTCTACAATCAGTCCGATGCGATCAGGGACAAGCTATTTGCGGGGCGCAACAGGCTGCCATTTCACTTCCGTTGGATCGGGGATGAAATGGTAGTGACGGGGAATGCGCCGCAAGACTTGCCGCGGGGTTCAGTGATCCACGCGGTCAATGGCGAGCCTGCATCCGCCATCCTGTCATCACTCATGCCTTATACGCGCGCCGACGGAACCAATGATGTCAAGCGCGTCGCGCAACTCGCAGTGCGAGGCATCGACCGCTATGAGGCTTTCGACATTTTCTATGGACTGACACGCAGGAATGCAGGACAGGCATTCCGTCTCTCCACCAGCCGAGGCCCGCGTGTCGTCGAGCCGATCGACCTGGCACAGCGCCAGGCCAGCATGGTGGTCCCGGACAAGGGGGACGGTCCGCAATGGCAATTGACGTACGAAGCCGGCGCCATTGCCCGGCTCATCATGCAGGGTTGGGCTGTCTACAACACGAAATGGGACTGGAAGGCCTGGCTGGATGGAGTGATGGATGAAGTAGCAAGCCGCGGGACACAAACCCTTATCGTCGATCTCCGCGGCAATGAGGGCGGGCTCGATTGCGGCGACGAGATCATAGCGCGGCTGATCGACGAACCGCTGGCAAAGAATGCCTACGAACGCCGCGTGCGGTTTCGCTCTGCGCCCCGCGACCTCGAGCCCTATCTGGATACGTGGGACCCTTCGTTCAGGGATCTTGGTCGCGATGCGACGGACATCGGTGGCGGATACTTGCGGCTGCCTGAGGCCCGCGGCAGCGCCCGGGCGCCGATATTGCCACGGGGGCCTCGCTTCCGAGGCAGGCTGATCGTGCTGGTTGACGCCACCAATAGTTCAGCGACATTCCAGTTCGCAAGCCTCGTCCAGTCACGCAAGCTCGGCGTGCTTGTCGGCAGCCCGACGGGCGGCAACCGCCGTGGGATCAATGGCGGCGCCTTCTTCTTCCTGCGTTTGCCGGCCTCCGGGATCGAGGTGGATCTGCCGCTGATCGCAACCTTCCCCTCGACGCCGCAGCCCGACGCGGGCGTCATCCCCGATGTGATCGTCAGTGAAACCGTCGAGAATGTCGCCGACGGTGTGGATGCCGTTCTGCAGGCCGCGCTGGAGCTGTCGCGCACCTGACGGCGTGGAGAAGCGGCAATTGGCCCACCGCAACGCCGCCGCCGCGCAAACGCCTAAGCCCCCGCTTCCTTCAGGATCTGCCTGATCGCGTCCTCGCCCTCGGGGCTGTGAAGCCAGGACAGGGCGGCGGCTTCGCTGTCGAACAGGCGTGGCACCCGGGTGGGCTTCACGCGGTTGGGAACGGGGACCTGGACTTCGAACGTGCCCTCATGGCGCATGTCCTTCGTCGCTTCCACATAGGGTGGCGGCAGGCCCTTCTTGTTCTTCTTCATGGCGGGTCGTTCTTTCGTTGCCGGCGTTGCCTAGTGGATCTCGAGCGGTTTG
>JBEIFU010000368.1:0-2099 GCA_040382295.1 Alphaproteobacteria bacterium | reverse complement strand
TCGCCATGCCGTTCGCCGTGCGCACCCTGCCGTCTTCATCGCGCGCTGTCGTGTTTACCTGGGCTGTCAGGCTGGCCCGGACAGGCGAGGCGCCCTGCAGGGTTCCCAGCACTGTCTTCAATTCTTCGAGGCCGTTCGCCTGCGCGGCCTGGGCCATCACGCCGACGAGAACCAGCGTTATTGCAGCCAACTTTCCCAGTCCCATCCCAAGCGCTCCCCATTGTTCCGGCCGTGCCAGCCGTGTCGTTCCGCGGCCGATGACAAAATCAGCCTACCTGCCGGCTGCGCGCATGCCAAGAGTGAGATGCCCCGGCTGCGTCAGTCTCGCCCCCATAGCCATTCGAGGGCTCCCGGCAGGGTCTGCTGCAAT
This sequence comes from Alphaproteobacteria bacterium, assembly GCA_040382295.1. GTDB lineage: Bacteria > Pseudomonadota > Alphaproteobacteria > Micropepsales > Micropepsaceae > SZUA-430. The sequence goes on along the minus strand of JBEIFU010000368.1, from coordinate 1,729 downwards.
ACTCGAGGGTCGAAGTGGCGGCCGCCGAGGGACAGGGTGAAGCGATAGTCGTAGCCCCTTGTTGCCAGGACAGCGGCCATGCGCCGGTTGGCCAGGGGCCAGTTGTGCCACGTATCCTCGGGATCGTCGGCGTGAAGGTCCTTCTCGCCGACCTCGAGCCAGATCCGCAATGGCTTGCGCTCGGTGCGGGGGATCAGCGTCGCGTGATACTCCCAGGCGCCGCGCGGATAGGCGGGATCCGGCGGCGATTGCTGGTTCACGAAGGTTCCAGAATAAGAGAGAATGCGCCGGTAGCGTTCCGGATGGAACCAGGCCATCGTGAAGGCGCAAGCGGCACCGGAACTCACGCCCATCGTCGCCCGCCTGTCCGGGTCATCTGTCAGGCGTATGCCGGTTTCCGCCTGGACCCGGGGCAGCACTTCGGTCTCGATGAAGTCGCTGTAGCGTCCCGAGAGGGTGTCGTATTCGAGCCCGCGCTGCGAACCCTGCGCATCACCGCCGCCGCTGTCGACAAGGATGGCAACCAAAGGGGGTACACGCCTCTCGGCCACAAGATTGTCGAGCACGATGGGCAGGGTGTTCAGGTAGGCATGCCCGTCCTGGACGACCATCAAGGGTGCATCCGTTCTGTCCACGCCTCGGGGAATACAGACCCAGACCGTGCGTAGATAGGACGCGGCGATGGACTGCTCGTGCTCACGCGCGGCGATGCGATTGCCAAAGGGGTCGCGCCGCTTCGTGATCTCGTTTTCGAGGCGCCTGATGCCTGGGTAGATCCTGCTCTCGCTCGAGGACATGACGAAGGCCTGGACGCGGCCCTCGTCGACACAGGGTTGCCGGTCGCATTCCCGGGCCCTTGCATAGAGGGGACCGATGACGACGTCCCTGCCCGTGCTCACGGCTTTGCCATCGCGGCGCGATAGGGTGACAAGTCCCAATCAGGATAGCGCGCCTGTGCGCGCGCCAGCGTCGTCTCCGTCCAGAACGGATCGCCCGGCCGCTGCACGCCGAAGCAGGCGAGTTGCTCGGGTGTTGCGTAATTGAAGACGTCGCGCCAGGGCCGCGTATGGTGGAACTGCCAGGCGTGGTAGCCGATGCTTTCGTCACCCGCCTTCTTGAAGCAGGCCATGACCGCGAAGCGGTGCCCACCCGGTGCCGTCAGGTTGGTGCCGCGATGATAGACGTCGATGGCGTAGGGGATGGCCGTTCCGGCCGACGACGCACTGGAGCGTGCATATTGACTGAGCGCTGACTGCAACGCCGCGTGCGCGGCCGGGTCACCGTTCAGCGAGGCCTCGGGGCCCGCGACCTTTGCGCTGTCCGTCCGGGTGACATAGTGCATCGCGCCATGCGCGTCGGTGACATTGGTGAAATAGCTGATGATGGTCACCGCGTTCTTCAGCGTGTCTTCGGAGGGCACCGTCAGCGTGTGGTTCGAGAAATCGCAGTGGAAGGGCTGATCGTAGTCGGAATCGCCAGTGAACTTGGCCCAGGCCTGGCACTGGTAGAGATGCACGTGATCGGTGTCGAGGGCCGCCTTTGCGAAGGCGACCAGCGCGGGATGCACGCCAATCAGGTTCAGCGCGGGCGTGCCCTCGAACGGGATGGCGTCCAGCGTCTGGAACTGCGTCTTGTGAAAGCGGCCGACCTGGTCCGGCTTTTTCCGATCGAGCGCCAGCTCAGCACCAGCGTTGCGGCCGAAGACTTTCTCGAAATCCGCGCGTACGGC
>JBEIFU010000367.1:0-2101 GCA_040382295.1 Alphaproteobacteria bacterium | reverse complement strand
GAAGGCCGGCAAGCGCCAGCACTGCGGCCGACATGCCTCTTGATTTCATGGGGAACCCTCCGTTGAAGTACTGTCAGGTTCGCTTTTGCGCCTTGCAGGCTGAATGGCGCATGAATGGGATGTTCAGCACCTGCCTCGCGCGTCTAGGTCGAGGGCGGTGTCACAGACACGACAGGACGGAACACTGATGAAGATCATGCTTGTGGGCGGCGCCGGCTATATCGGCTCGTCGATTGCCTATCACCTGCTGGACCAGGGTCATGAGCCAGGCGTGTTCGATAATTTTTCGACGGGCAGTCCTGCCGCCGTGCCGCGTGGCGTATTCCTGCATGAAGGCGACTGCGGCGACCGCAGCGCCCTTGAATGTGCCATTCGTTCATTCAGACCGGATGCGGTGATCCAGCTGGCAGCCTCCATCCGGGTGGACGAGTCGATGACCAATCCGTGGAAGTACTATTTCAACAACACGACCAAATCGCTGAACCTGTTCCAGACCTGCGCCGAACTGGGCGTGCGCGACATCGTTTTTTCGTCAACCGCCGCAGTCTATGGCGAACCCGACCGCGCACTCATCGATGAAACGGTCGCAACCGCGCCGGTCAATCCCTATGGCCATTCCAAGCTTGCCTGCGAATTCATGCTGAAGGACATCGCCCGGGTAGCAGGCATGAGGGCAACGATCCTGCGCTATTTCAACGTCGCCGGCGCCGACCCGAAACTGCGCACGGGACAGCGCACACCCGAGGCGACGCATCTGGTCAAGGTCGCCGCCGAAGTCGCCTCGGGCAAGAGGCCGCTGCTCAGCATCTTCGGCGCCGACTACCCCACGCGGGACGGCACCTGCATCCGGGACTACATCCACGTGATGGATCTGGCGCTGGCGCACGAGCTGGCACTCCTCAAGCCTGGCGAGCCCGGAACAACGCGCGTCTTCAACTGCGGTTATGGCACCGGACATTCAGTACGGGAGGTCGTGAACGCGTTTACACCGGTACTGGGACGTCCCCTGCCGACGCAGGACAAACCGCGGCGTGCGGGAGATCCTCCCTCCCTTGCCTGCGATGCGACGCAGCTGAAGAAAATCCTTGGCTGGACCCCACGCCATGCCTCCATCGAAACCATCGTCAGCACCGCGCTGGCGTGGGAGCGACATCTCGGCACCTGAGACGAAGGCAAAAAAAGGCCCGACACCATGAGAGCGTTCGCTCCTTGGTGCCGGGCAGCAATCACCTTGGCTCAGTCGCGTGCAGTGATGAACATTGTTTAACCCGCAAGCCCCATTCGCTGGCAACGGGCTTTGCGGCCCAATTCACAGCCCAGACCATCAGTACACGGACCGCGCGCGAGGACAACGCGCATCAATCTGAAGTTAGCGCTGGCCAGAATTCGGCACCGCACCGACTTTCCGCCTCAGAACCCGGACCGCGTGGCTCTGCTGTAGTGAAGCAAGCGACGCTTCCCCGTCGATCCAGCGCAGCCGCGCGGCCAGATGCCTGCGCGCAGCTGGCGGCAGCTGGTCCCACAGCACCACTGCCAGATCGAGTTGCAAGGCCGTCAGACGCGGATCAGCCCTCCGTGTTGCCAGGCTCACCACAAGCGCTGCAGCCGCACTGTCCGGCTCATTCATGAGATGGCGCGCCAGGGCAAGCTTCATCCATCCATAGGCATCGGCAGGGCGACGAGCCAACGCCGCCTCGAGGTCAGTGCGGGCGGCGATGACACGCTGCAGGCCCCGCAGGCTGTCCACGCCGAGCCGCTGCGCCCAGAGAAGCTCGAGCTGCGCCGCACGCAGCCTATCGTCTGTCTCACCCGTGCGCCGCAGACCCTCCCCCAGAGAGAGAAGCTCGATATCGACCGGCAGGTCACCATCGAGGGCACGCTCATAGTTCTGGCGCAGGGCCAGGCGCTCCCGCTCAATCTCCGCTGACCAGTTGGTCGCGAAAGCGGGCACCAGCACAAACAGCACGACAAGTGCCAGGATTGCCATGGGCAAGCCGAAGATCAGGCCATCTGCCTGTGTCGGGTCCCGAAGCGGCGCGTTCATCGCAGCACCCCAGGTGTCATTGCGCCGCGCGCTGATCCTGGCGCTGGCCGCACCGGT
>JBEIFU010000366.1:0-2104 GCA_040382295.1 Alphaproteobacteria bacterium | reverse complement strand
TCCTTGACGTTGCCGGCATTGATCTTGTCGAGCGGGGAGAAGCGCTGCTCGCCATAGGTGCGGCCGTGGGCCAGCCAGTTACCGGGGTCGGCATCGGCGGCCTGGATCTTGGCGCCGTCAATGTCCGAGGCTTGCGCCAGCATCTTCTGCATGGCCTGCGTCTGGGCGATGTCGGGGGTCTGCGTCCCTGAAATCACATTGGTGACCGTCGTGGCCGGACCACCGAAGCGTGCACCCAATACGGGTATTGCCAAGACGGCGCCCACGGCGGCAGCCACCATCCAAAGACGTGCGTTCTCTGAAGCCATTCTCGGTTTTCATCCCTGCTGCGGTTTCTTGTGCCTGCAGGGTAACGGGCCCCTCACCCGGCTGCAACGGGTGGACTTGAGCACGGGCCTGCGAAATTCAGCCCTTGGGGAGGGAAACCACGAACATGTTTCCCGGCTGGAGGCTGACATCGCCGCCATGAAGGCGTGCGATCTGCCTGACAATGGCAAGCCCCAGGCCTGCACCCGCGTCTGCAGCTGCAGTCTTCGACCGGCGGAAGAAGGGTTCGAACACGCGCTCGCTATCCTCGGGCGCGACGCCGTCGCCTGCATCGCTGACCTTCAGGGTAATCTGGGCTGGCGCGGCAGCGATGCTGATCTCGACGGGTGGCTTGCCGTGCTTGCCTGCATTCTCTAGGAGATTTCTGATGACGCGGCGCAGCAAACGCTGATCTCCACGTATGCTGACAGCAGTCCCGGATACCACGACGTCATCGTAGCGGGATGCCTCTTCGGCCGCGAGTGCGAGCAGGTCGACATCCTCAGTCGCCTCCAGGCTGGGCATGGCGTCGAGCCGGCTGGTGAGGAGTATCTCGTCGATCAGGGCGTCGAGTTCGGCGATGTCCCTCGCCACGCCAGCGCGCAACGTCTCGTCGTTGTTGGTGCCCAGATGTTCGACTCCCAACCGCAGGCGCGCGAGCGGTGTACGCAATTCGTGACTGGCGTTGGCCAGCAGCATTCGGTGTGCCTTCACCAACTGCTCGATGCGCGCGGCGGCGGCGTTGAAGCTTTCTGCAACGCGCGCAACTTCGTCGCGGCCCGTGACCTTCACCCTGGTGGCGAGGTTGCCGGCGCCAAATGTCTCCACGCCTTGCTGGAGGCGCTCGAGGCGGCGTGTCAGCCCGCGCACCACCGGGAAAGACCCGATCGCAAGGACAAGGCCCAATGCTGCAAGCTGGGCCAGAAATCCGGGACCCCTCCCATGGAGCTGGAAGGGAGGGCGGATCACGATCTGGCGTCCATCGCGCAACGAAAACTTCCAGACAGGGTTGCGCAATGACGGTCGCGGCCGGTCGTCGTCGATGGTGTGAAGTGGCGGCAAGGGCGCCCCGACGGCTCCAATCAGGCGGCCCGTGCGATCGTAGACCGCGAGGTCGGCCTCCAGCAGTTCCGAGAGGCGGCGGATTGCAGCCCTCTGGATGTCGGCGGGGGCCTGCGGGTCGCCAAGCGCTGCCGTTGCAAGGCCAGAGGCCATGCCAAAGGAGCGGCGGGCCATGGCCTGCTCGGGACCAGCCCACCAGATGGCAACTGATACCAGCAGCGCCAGTAGCAGCGTGACCACGACTGTCGCGTAGACCTTGACGTAGAGGCGATCAAGCACACGCATGGGCACCGTCCAGTTCGTCGCGCTCATCGCCTTGCTCCACTTGCCAGAGTGCGTGCGCCGGGGCTTGGGCGCGGCCTGATCTAGTCCTGCACCCTTGAGAAAACATAGCCTGCGCCGCGCACGGTCAGCAGGCGCCGCGGCTTGCGGGGATCTTCCTCGATTGTGGCGCGTATGCGGGAGACATGCACGTCGATTGACCGGTCGAAGGGCTCGAGGGACTGGCCCTTCAGCAGGTCCAGCAACTGCTCGCGCGACAGGACCCTGCCCGCCCGCTCGGCAAGCAGGCGCAGGATCTCGAACTGATGGGATGTCAGCGGCCGAACCGTCCCGTCGATGCGCACTTCGCGTGCGGCGCGGTCCACCTCGAGCCGACCAAATGCAAGCAGGTCCCGGTCCTCGGGTGCTTGCGATCGGCGCAAGATCGCGCGCAGACGTGCCAGAAGCTCGCGCG
>JBEIFU010000365.1:0-2133 GCA_040382295.1 Alphaproteobacteria bacterium | reverse complement strand
TTTGCCGAGAAGCTCCTGAACTTCATCGTCAAGGAAGTGATCCGTCACCACATTGCCCAATCCAAAGTGCAGTAAGACTGTCGCTGCAAGAGAGGCCATACCCAGATGAAGTACCTGCACACGATGGTGAGAATTTCCGATCTCGGCGCTTCGCTCGACTTTTACGTGAGTGCGCTTGGACTGATCGAGAAGCGTCGCATGGAGAACGCTGCGGGTCGCTTCACGCTCATCTTCCTGTCGGCGCCCGAGAGCCCGGAAGCCGAGATCGAGCTCACCTATAACTGGGACGAGCACGGCTATGCCGGAGGACGCAATTTCGGCCACCTCGCCTTTGCGGTCGACAATGTCTATGACGCCTGCCGTCGCCTGATGGACAAGGGTGTCGTCATCAACCGCCCGCCGCGGGATGGCCGAATGGCTTTTGTCCGGTCACCGGACAATATTTCCATCGAACTGTTGCAGCGCGGCCCCGCGCTCGAGCCGGCGGAACCCTGGACCTCCATGCCCAATGTCGGCAGCTGGTAGCGGCTTTACGGCCAGCGATGCCCCGCACAGGGGAAGCTTTCGCCCTGCGGTTCGCCTGATGGGCGAGTGATACCTCACATTCGTTGATTGAATTGTGCAGATTTCCCCTGTTCAATCGCTCCCGGGGGCGGTGCTCAGGCGCCGCGGATTGGGGAATGATGATCGTGCTGACTATCGTGTTTGCACTCAGCCTCGCCGTTGTGGCGGGCAACATTCTGGGGGTCGGAATTTCGGTTCCGGTGCGCCGACACTATGGCGTGGAACTGGGCTGGCCAGTCGGTGAACTCTTGCTGCATGCCACCTCGGTCCTTGCCGGCATTCTGGTGCTTGTCTTCACCGCTTCAGTCATTGAGCTTGGCCAGGGTCATGCGTTCTTGAAGCCGCTTCGCGCCTGGTCCGCCACCCTTGGGCAGGCGGCCCTCGCCAGCATGATCATCGTCACCGGCAACGTGATCATGGCATGGATCAGTCCCGAGCGCGGGTTGCTGGCCAGGCTGAAGGAGACAGCCGTGATGGCCAGCCTTGCCTGCATCCTGTGGCTAGCGCCCTTGCAGACAGCCGCCTGAGCGATCAGCCGCGCGACTTGTCTACGGCCCGCGTGATCAGCAGGACACCAACCAGCGCCAGCAGGTTGGCGCCAATCTGATACCAGGCCGGCACAAGCGGATCCTCCAGCGTCGCGATCAGCCACGTGATGACGGTCTGCGTTGAACCGCCGAAGATCGTCACCGACAGGGCATAGGCGACCGAGACGCCAGTAGAGCGAACGGCCTTGGGGAAGGCCTCGGTCAGCAGGGCGTAAAGCCCGCCATACGAAACAGCCAGGATGAAATTCAGGAACACGTTGACCAGGACAATGGTCTCGAGCGTCGCGCCCTTGGCCGTCATGATCATGTAGGCCTGCCAGACGACCAGAAGGAAAATCACCCGCGGGATCACGATCGAGATCTTCGTGCCAAACCTGTCGGCAAACCACGCCCCGATGGGAAATCCGGCGAGCGCAGCGATGTAGCCACACAGCGTGGTGAACTGGCCGTCGGCCGGCGACAGGCCCAGCGTGGTGATCGCGTAGCTCGTCATATAGGCGGAGACATAGGTCGAGACGGTCGGCCCCACAATGCACAGCATGCCAAGCAAGACCGCAGTTGCATTGTGCCTGAACAGGTTGGAGACAACAGCCATGCCGCTGTCGTGAACCTCATGCTGTTCAATGGTCTCAGGCAGGTTGCGGCGGATATAAAGACCTACCGGGCCGATCAGGATCCCGAGCAGGAACGGAACACGCCACCCCCAGCTCTCAAGGTCTTCGGTGCTGAGGTTCGCCGCAAGGATCAGGCCCAGGCCGGAGCCGGCGATGCCTGCGAATTGCTGCGAAATGCCTTGCCAGGCCGTGAACGCGGCACGCTGCTTCGAATTCGCAGCCTCAAGAAGATAGGTGGTCGCCGGCCCCACTTCGCCACCGCAGGAAAAACCCTGGATCAGTCGCGCGATCACGAGAAGGATCGGGGCCAGAACGCCGATGTCGTCATAGCCGGGCGTAAGCGCCAGCATGCCCGTGCCAACAGCCATAAGCATGATCGTCACAGTCATCGCCGCACGGCGCCCTGC
>JBEIFU010000364.1:0-2163 GCA_040382295.1 Alphaproteobacteria bacterium | reverse complement strand
TCAATGAAGCAGAGGGGTGCTTCCTTTTGCTGCAGGTAGTCCACGATCCAGCAGAGAAGCCCGTGCTTGAGCACGTCAGCAAAGTTTCCAGCGTGGAACGCGTGCCTGTAATTCATGTTTTTGGCTTGTTTCCTTGGCTTTTGATCTTGACAGGTTCGCGGCTGCACGTATAAGTGCGCCCCTTTCCGGCACTGCGGCAGGCTTTTTGGAGTCCTGGCCGGTGGCGTTCAATCGAAGAGAAGAAAGACACATCCATGTTCGCGGTCATCAAGGCCCAGGGCAAACAGTACAAGGTCGCGCAGGGCGATGAGCTCACTGTCGACCGGCTTCCGGGCGACGAGGGCGCGTCAGTCGCACTCGGCGAGGTACTGATGCTCGTCGACGGCGCCACCACCAAGGTCGGGACGCCCGTCATCAGCGGCGCCAAGGTGCAGGCCGAGATCGTGTCCCACAGCCGTGGCGACAAGATCAAGGTTTTCAAGAAGCGTCGCCGCAAGAATTTCCATCGCACGCGTGGCCACCGTCAGGATCTGACGACGGTGAAGATCACGTCGATTACGGCCTGAGGGGAGATCCGCAATGGCACACAAGAAAGCTGGCGGTTCGTCACGTAACGGTCGCGATTCCAATCCAAAGTATCTTGGCGTGAAGCGTTATGGCGGGGAAGCCGTCGTGGCCGGGAACATCATCGTGCGCCAGCGCGGCACGAAGTTCCATCCGGGTGCTGGCGTCGGCATCGGCCGCGACCACACGCTGTATGCGCTGGTCAATGGCCATGTGAGCTTCAAGCTTGACGGCCGCGGCCGCCAGGTCTGTTGGGTAAAGCCTGCCAATGCCATGGCGGCAGAGTAACGGGACGATCGCATAAGGATCGCTCCCGGGAAGAACGGGAAGGCGGTCCAGAAATCACGAGGGAGATGGGCCGCCATCTCCCTCTTTTCTTTTTCTCCCCCGGCATTTGCTGACGAGGAAAATGTGTCATGTCCAGACCCCAACCGATCGTGACAGAGCGGCTTGCGCTTGTGGCCCTTGAGCCTGCGCACCGTGCGCGCCTGATCGCGCTGGCAAACAACTGGCGCGTGGCCAAAAACCTCAGCAACATGCCCTTTCCGTACACCGAAGCCTCGGCCGATGACTGGCTGGGCAAGCAGGATGCGCTCTGGGCAAGCGGGACGTCGGTGAACCTCGCCATCACGGTGGAGGGCGAGCTCATCGGCGGGATCGGGATCGGGGTGCGCGAGCACGGCGCGTGGGAGCTTGGTTACTGGCTGGGCGAACCCTACTGGAACCGGGGTTATGCAACGGAAGCTGCGGTGGCGATGCGCGATCATGCCTTCGAGGCAATGAAGCTGACCCGCATCGTAGCTGGTCACTATGCCGATAACCATGCTTCGGGGCGCGTGCTGACCAAGATCGGACTTCGCTACACGAAAGAAAGCCGTCGCTACAGCCTGTCGCTGGGGCGGGAGGTTCGTTGCCTCGACATGGCGATGGACCGCGTGCGCTGGCGTGAAGTCCTGGATCTTGGCACGCATGCGATTACTGGCGTGTGAGGCAGCGACACGATTCTTTCGCAGGATTCGTGAATTGCCCCTCGCGCAACGTGGCGTGATGCACTAATTGAATTAGGTAGCAGGCGTGATATCCGCAGGCGAGTTCGCTTGCGGCTTCCTGCTGCTGTCGCAACCCCCACGGCGGTCCGTTCTGTCGATGAAGTTTCTGGATCAGGCCAAGCTCTATGTGAAAGCCGGTGACGGCGGGCCGGGCTGCGTCGGATTCCGTCGGGAGAAATTCATCGAGTATGGCGGGCCGGATGGCGGCAATGGCGGGCGCGGCGGTGATGTGATCCTGCAGGCGACCAACAATCTCAATACCCTGGTAGATTATCGCTACAAGCAGCATTTCCGCGCCAAGCGCGGGGTCCAGGGCATGGGCCAGAACCGGACGGGAGCAGCCGGGGAGCCGATCGTGCTCAAGGTGCCCGTCGGTACGCAGGTCTTTGCCGAAGACAACCAGACCCTGCTCCATGACCTCACCCGCGCGGGCGAAGAGTTCGTGGTGGCGCGCGGGGGCGAGGGCGGGCTTGGCAATGCCCACTTCAAGAGCTCGACGAACCGGGCGCCGCGAAAGTCGACCCCCGGCGAGACCGGAGAAGAGCTGACG
>JBEIFU010000363.1:0-2164 GCA_040382295.1 Alphaproteobacteria bacterium | reverse complement strand
TCGGCCTCAGCCTCGGACATACGGGTCCTGTCGGTTCACTATGGCACCGAGTTCAACGTCTGGACATCAGCAGCCGAACGACGGCGGTTCCACCTGGCGCTCGAGCGGGGAGCAGACATTGTCGTCGGGCATCACCAACATGTCGCCGCAGGCATCGAACTCATCGACGGCAAGGCGATCTTCTACGGACTTGGCAACTTCCTGCATCTGGGAACACAGGACATGGGACGGCACGGGATCTGCCATGACTATGGGCTGGTGGCGCGCGTGCATCTCTCGGGACCACAGGATGGCGCCCTCGAAGTGCGCGCGATCGAGGCCATACCCGTTACCGATATGCATGTGCGCACGCAGCGCCTCGAGCCACGCGCCGCCGCCGAAAGGATCCACGTCCTCAACAGCCTGAACGCCCGGTTGGGGGATCACGGCGTACACTTTGCAATCGAGCCCGATGGAACTGGTCTCTACTGCACTGCGCAGGCAGGCGAGCTGGAGGGTGCGATCGGCGTGCGATGCGCAGCATCCCGCACACCCATGACGCCATCCGCAGAACTGTCCCGGCGCATTGATACCGCGTGCGCACGCCGCATCGTTCGAGGAACCTCGCCCTCGGACGGCGCCCTTCAGTCGGGAGCGATGCCATGAGAGTTCTGCGACCCCTGCTGCTCGTCTGGCTGATCGCCCTTGCATGTGCGCACCCTCATGTTTCCACCGCCGCCACACTGTCCCTGGGTGTCTCCGAGGCACAGGTGGCACAGGCCTTGACCCGCCGGGGACTTCCCACGCGGCTTGGCAATGACTCATTTCGCGAGCCCATGATCGAAAGCCATTCCGGCTCAGCGCGTTTCTATGTGTACTTCTATGAATGCAACCAGACCCGGACCTGTCAGAACATCCAGTTCCGCACCGGCTATGCCATGCGGGGGCGGGTCAGCCACGCTCAGATCAATGACTGGAGCGCGCGCTGGCGCTTCGGGCGCATGTATCTCGACCCCGAGGGCGACGTGATCCTCGACATGGATATCGAGGCGCGCCAGGGATTGTCCGAGGCCGACCTTGCCGCACATCTGTCGCGCTGGCTTGAGGTCATGCGCGAGGCCGAAACCTTCATCGGCTGGGGACGTTAGACCCAGGTCAGCGCATCGACGACGGCAGTGTCGTCGCGAACGACACCACGTCGCGCCACGTGCGCTCGGCATTAAGGTCCCGCAAGAGCATGTGGTGGCCATCGGCATAGCAGACAACGCGGGCTGGCACCCCCATACGCAGCGCCGCTTGCCGGATCGGCGCCGCGGGCACCACCTCGTCCCCGTCGGCGCAAAGCACGAGAGTGGGGATCCCGACCTCTGGAGCCGCCTGCCAGGCCGCCTCCATCAGGTCAACAAGGCCATAGGTTGCATCGACGCGCGTGGCCTTGATCACGAACGGATCCTGACCCAGGGCCAATAGCATCTTCTCGTTGTCGGACGGCCTGATGTTCAGGCCGCGCCCGGTCAGCCGGGCACCGGGAGCCAGCTGCATCATTGCCCACAGACCTGCGCGCTTGAGGATATCCAGGTTGGACCATCCCCAGTAAGCCGGGGACACGAGGATCAGCCCATCGGCGAGACTCGTTCCGCCGCGGGCAGCGGCCAGCGTCGCCACCGCACCCCCCATGCTTTCGCCGAGTAGCACGATGCGGATGCCAGGGTGGCGTGCCCGCACCAAGGTCATGAACGTTCCGACATCGCCGGCCATGACATCATGGCCCGGCCAGCGTCCGTTGCCTTCCGTCCGACCAAAGCCCCGTTGGTCATAGGCGTACGTGGTGATCCCCTGCGATTGCCAGAATGTGGCGGCGTCGGTGATGAACCGCCCGTAGTCGTTCATCCCATGCAGTGCAACGATGACCGTGTGGGGCTGCGCCGCCTGCCACGTGCTGAAGGCCAGAACGAAGCCGTCGTTTGCCTGCCAATGCGTTCCGTCAATGAGAGCCGGTTGAGCCGGACCAGGTCCAGGCGCAAGCCGTTCGGCCACGCAACCCGATAGAAACAGGGCAGCGGCAACGGCCGCGGAGCGAAAGAAAACATGCATGCAGCCATACTACCCGAAGTCCTGCCACTTCGCTGTAGCGCACAAGCACGCCGATTGAAGATTCAACGGCCGATAGGACGCGGCACTCCCT
>JBEIFU010000362.1:0-2174 GCA_040382295.1 Alphaproteobacteria bacterium | reverse complement strand
TCATCACCAGCAGCGCATCGACCCCCGGATCATCCAACAGGGCTTCGGTGGTTGCGGCATAGCGGGCCTGGTCCGCATCGCCGATGATGTCGGCGGGGTTGGCCCTGCTCCAGTTTACAGGCAGGACCGGATCAAGGCGCGCCAGGGTCTCTCCGGAAAGACGGGCAAGCTGACCGCCTTCGTCGATTAGGTGATCGGTCGCCAGCACGCCAGCGCCGCCACCATTGGTGAGGATCGCCAAGCGGTTGCCGGCTGGCTCCTGGGCTGCCGAGAGGGCTTCGAGAGCTCCGAACAGGTCATCGAAGGAGCGCACGCGCAAGAGGCCTGCGCGCCTGAAGGCTGCATCGGCGACGGCGTCCGACCCGGCGAGGGCACCGGTGTGCGAACGGGCGGCGGCGGCACCTTCGCCGTGGCGGCCGGACTTCACCACGATGACTGGTTTCTGGCGCGCGCAGCGGCGGGCTGCGGACATGAACTTGCGCGCGTTGGTGATGCTCTCGACGTAGAGCAGCACCGATGTCGTCGACGGGTCAGTGGCCAGATAGTCGAGCATGTCGCCGAAATCGACATCCGCCATGCCACCCAGCGACACCATCATCGAAAAACCGATGCCGCGCGCGCTGGCCCAATCCAGCACCGAGGTCAGCATGGCGCCGGACTGGGTCAGAAAGGCGGTGCCGCCCTTCAGGGCCATTCTGTGAGCAAAACTCGCGTTAAGCCCTGCCCCCGGAGAAATCACGCCAATGCAGTTGGGCCCCACGATGCGCAGCGCATGCGGCCGCGAGGCCTCAAGCATCTGCTGCTGGAGTGCGGCTCCAGCCTCGCCCAGCTCGCCGAAGCCTGCCGTGATCACGATAGCGGCGCGGGTGCCACGCTTTCCCAGCTCTTCGATGATCGACGGCACGCCCGGCGCGGGGGTGGCTACAATTGCAAGATCGGGGGTCCGCGTGAGACCTGCAATCGAGGTTGCCACGGCGCGGCCAAAGAGCTCGCCACCCTTGGGATTTACAAGCTCAACATGTCCCCCGAAGCCATCGGCGAGCAGATTACGGGCGATCACCGATCCTACCGCGTTCTCCCGTCGGCTGGCGCCGATGACGGCGACGGTCGCGGGTGCGAAAAAGGCGCCGAGGTTCCTGACCGTCATGGGCTTGCTCCGTTTGCGGTGGCGCTGCCAGCCTGCGCGCCCAACTCGCCCTGATGGGGGATTGCCGTCAAGCCGAGATCAAAGCACCTGAGCTGACATGCGCCGCGGCATCTTCAGGATACCAACGCAAGTCATGGGGACTTGTGACGAATTGATGGATCCAGGAACATTCAAGCGTCGCTGCACGTTCCGATTGGTGCAGGCTTCCGTTTTTTTTGCTTTCCAGTGGAAAAAGTGATTCTCAAACGGGATACCCTGATGTAGGGTTCAGTCAATGCATGTTTGCTGTTTGGGGATGGCAAATGGGCATACCGGGGGGGCAGTTTCGAAACGCTGTTCGGGGCAGCTCCAGTATGATGAATTGGTCGCGTAACAATAATCGTCGTCCAGCCTTGGTCCGAAGGCAGGCGTCCTTTGATCCCGCTGCAACCATCGAGGAGTTGCGGGATTATGTCGGGCAATTCTGGGTTGGCTTTGGTCCTTCCATCAAAGATGTGGAGGCGCATCCGGTCCTGATCAGTTCGATCCGGGGCGAGTGGGTGGTGCCAGAGTCGGCGTCCGGCGGGCGGCGTGTCATTCTCTATTTTCATGGTGGCGGCTTCATCGCCGGCTCGCCCGAGTCACACCGACCACTGGTTGCAAGACTGGCGCATGCTGCCAGCGCGCGGGCACTCGTGCCGCAATACAGGCTTGCGCCGGAATTTCCCTACCCTGCGGCGTTGAGAGATGCTGCGGATGCCTATCGCTGGCTCCTGACGCAGGGCGTTACCCCCAGCAATATCATCTTTGCGGGTGACGGCTCGGGGGGCGGGCTTGCGCTTTCCACCCTGCTGGCGCTGAGAAATGCGGGGCTGCCACTGCCGGCGGCGGCTGTCTGCTTCTCGCCATGGGCGGACCTTACGATGTCCGGCTGGTCCATGCTCAAGAACAAGGGCAACGACGACACGATGAGCTGGGAGCTGCTGGCCACCTGTGCGCGGCACTATCTCAAGGGGGCGTCCCCGGCCGATCCGTTCACCTCGCCGCT
>JBEIFU010000361.1:0-2175 GCA_040382295.1 Alphaproteobacteria bacterium | reverse complement strand
GGCGTGATCTCGATGATGAAGTCGATCGCGGTCGAGTTCGCCCGCGACGGCGTGCGCGGCAATGTCATTCTGCCGGGCTGGATCGCCACCGACATGACGGCCGGCGCGCAAGCCTCGCCGCAGTTCGCCGAAAAAGTCATCCCGCGCGTGCCGATGCGTCGCTGGGGAGAGCCTGCGGACTTCGGGGGCATTGCCGTTTATCTCGCCAGCAACGCCTCGGCGTTTCACACAGGCGATACGTTCGTCATCGACGGCGGCTATTGCATCTTCTGAGCGCGCGTAGGGGGCGCGGCACTCTGCGCAGTGGTCCGCGGCGCGATGGCGGCCGTAGAAGAATGCGAACACAAGAGGTGTATCATGCGTCTCGACATTTCTGCCGGGCTTTCCCTCGCCGTTCTGCTGCTTGCCGCCGGGATCGCCGCTGCTGCGCCTGCAACGACCATCAAGGATGCGGCAGGCGCCACCTTCACGGGTGACGCAGCGGCAGGTGAGAAAACCTTTCGCCAATGCGCGGCCTGCCACAAGCTGGAGCCTGGGAAGCACGGGATCGGTCCGTCGCTGCATGGCGTTGCGGGAAGAGCTGCCGGTTCAGCAGCCGGTTATAACGCATCGGGCCAGATGAAGAAGTCAGGCCTGGTCTGGAACGACCAGAACCTCGCGGACTATCTCGAGAACCCGCGCAAGAAGGTGCCTGGCACCAAGATGACCTATGCCGGCCTGCGCAAGCCGCAGGACCGCGCGAACGTCATCGCCCATATCAAGAAGGTCGGCGGCGCGCGGTAGGCCTCGGCCCGGGGCGCGCCCATCATGGCCAAGGGCGTCCGCAGGAACGCAAACGGCATCAAGCGCAGCAAGTCCGCGCTTGACGAAAAGACCTGTATCGCCTGCAGGCGCCCGTTCACCTGGCGAAAGAAATGGGCCCGCGACTGGGAGCAGGTGAAATACTGCTCCGACCGATGCCGCGCCAGCGGCGCCAAGGCGTGACTACTCCAAGCCCCTGTCGGTGCCATGCGCTTCCAGGTGCGTGAGGAACCGCTTGGCTTGAACCTGCAGGTCACGGCGGATGCCCGCGTCCATCTTGTCATGCGTGCGATACATCTGCGCCATGCGCGGATTGCCCTCGAAGCGCGCGCGGTGCCGCATCAGGAAATCCCAATAGAGTGAATTGAGCGGGCACGCGTCCTTGCCCGTGCGCTCCTTCACCTTGTAGCGGCAGCCCTTGCAGTAATCGCTCATGCGATCGACATAGGCCCCGCTCGCCGCATAGGGCTTGGATCCCACCATGCCGCCATCGGCGAACTGGCTCATGCCGATGGTGTTGGGTGCCTCTACCCATTCCAGCGCATCCGCATAGACGGCAAGGTACCACTCGTGCAGCGCATGCGGGTTGATCCCCGCCAGCAGCGCGAAGTTTCCCGTCACCATCAGCCGCTGGATGTGATGCGCATAGGCCTCCTCGCGCGTCTGCCCGATCGCCGCCGCCATGCAGGCCATGTCGGTCTCGCCCGTCCAGTACATGGCAGGCAGCGCCCGCGTGGCGTTCAGCTCATTGCGCGCCGTGTAGCCCGGCCCCGCCAGGAAATAGATCCCGCGCACGAATTCGCGCCAGCCGATGATCTGCCGGATGAACCCCTCGACCGCATTCAGCGGCGCCCGCCCCGCGCGCCATTCGGCCTCGGCCATGCGGCAGAGCTCAAGCGGATCGAGCAGGCCCACATTCAGCAAGGGCGACAGGAGACTGTGATAGAGGAACTTCTCGCCGCGCAGCATCGCATCCTGGTAGTCGCCGAAATGCGGCAGCGCCTTTGCCACGAAATTCTTGGCCGCCTTCAGCGCATCGGCCCGCGTGACGGGAAACCAGAAGGGTTCGATGTCGCCGAAGCCGTCGGGAAAGCGCCGGCTCACCATCGCGATCACCTCGCGCGTCGTGGCCGAGGGCTCGACCCCGAAGGGCTTCGGCATGAACAGGTCCGCCTTGGCCGGCTTGCGGTTGTCGTGGTCGAAGTTCCACTGCCCGCCTTCGGGGCTCTCCCCGTCCATCAGAAGCCCGGTCTTTCGCCGCATCTCGCGATAGAAGAATTCCATCCTGAACTGCTTGCGCCCCTCGGCCCACGCCGCAAACTCGGCATGCGAGCAAAGGAAGCGCGTGTCCTCACGCGTCTCGACCGGGATGCC
>JBEIFU010000360.1:0-2176 GCA_040382295.1 Alphaproteobacteria bacterium | reverse complement strand
TTCATGCCCGATCCTCGGCAAAGAGAAATGTCTGGAAGAAACCGGGGACCAGATGGCAGGCCCTTCATCTCGAAATTCAAGTCTCGATCAGATTGGTGAATCAGAGATTAACAAATAAGATCAATATTGATGTAAAGGCTTATCCCTTTCCTTCCGGTGAGCACGAGATGTTGTGTCCCACGTACCGACCGGTGTTCGTCAAGATAGTTGTCGCCTGCATCCGTTTTCACGCTGCGCGATTTTCGGGCCCGGCCATGGGGCCGCCGCCGCCAGCTTCATGGGGGAGCGCGTCGGCGGCCCCATGGCCTCTGCGCCCGGCTTCGGGTCGCTCTGGATTGAGCCAGACCGCGCCGATGGGTTGCCAGTTGCGCGTCCGACCTGACCACCGATCCGGCCGCGCAGCCCGGGCGAGTTCGTAGACCTGACGGCGGCTGGCCAGCAGCGCCCGATCCTGGCCACGGTGGCGCTGGTCAGGGGTCACGAAACGGATCGCACTGTGGCGGTGCTCGGTGTTGTACCAGCGGACGAAGCCCGCCACCCAAGTGCGCGCCTGTTCGATCGATGCGAAGCCCCGCGTCGGCCAGGTTGGCGCATACTTGCAGGTCCGGAAGAGTGCCTCGGAGAATGGATTGTCGTTGGACACTCGCGGGCGGCTGAAGGAGGCCACGACACCAAGGCGCTCCATGGTGACCTTCATGGTCGCGCCCTTCATCGGGCTGCCATTATCGGCGTGCAGGACCAGCGGGCTGGTGAGGCACCCCTCGGCCAAGACAGCGCGCTTGAGTACCTGCGCTGCGAAGTCGGTCGTCTCCTGGTCGTAGACCTCCCAGCCGACGATCTTCCTGCTGAAGATGTCGAGCATGAGATAGAGGTAGAAGAAGGTGCCGGCCACGGGCCCGGGCAGCCAGGTGATGTCCCAAGACCAGACCTCGCAAGGTCCCTTCGCCTCGAAGCTGGCGGGTGGCTTGCGGCGGCTTGGTGGGCGGGCGCGACCGCGGCGGTGGTTTTGCCCGCGCTCTTTCAACACTCTGTACATGCTCGATTCCGAGGCGATGTATTTGCCCTGGTCGGCCAGGCGCGGCACGATCTGGCTCGGCGGCAGGCTCGCGAACTCAGGCGCGTTGCAGGTGGCGACGATCTGGTCGCGTTCCGCTTCGCTCAGCTTGTTTGCCGGTGTCGGGCGCTCCGCGGAGGGTCGACGATCCTCGCAGATCCCCCCGGCCGGATCCCGCCAGCGCTGCAATGTACGCGGGCTCAGGCCAAGGGCTGCACAGGCGGCCGTGACGCTGGTTCCAGCGGCTGTCGCCTCGTCGATGAGGGCTGTAATATGTCGGCGATCTTGAGCAGGCGTCATTCCTCCGCGCCTCCCTCCGGGCCCCAGATCGCCTCGGCTTTTTTTCGCAGGATCATCAGCGCAGCCGCCTCGGCGAGCGCTTTCTCCTTGCGTGCCAGTTCCCGCTCCAGCTGCTGGATGCGCTTGTTGGCATCCTTGGTTTCCCGCGCAATCTGGCGCGACGCCGCGCGCTCCCAGTCGTTGGCCCGTGCGCAGGCCTCCCGCCAGACAGCTAGCTGCTCGGCATAGATGCCGCGGCGCCGGCAGTACTCGCCAAGCTCGGCTTCGTTCAGAGACGCCGTCTCGATAACCGCCGCCAGCTTGTCCTCGGAGGTCCAGCCCTCCGGTCCGGCTTTCGCATCGGGCAAGAACTGCCCCCTAGCCCGCGCGTCAGCCCGCCACTTCGCAAGCGTCGCAGCGCTGATACCTTCCTCCTTGGCCAGTTGGCCCAAGGGCATGTTGTCTGGCGGAAGCATCTTTGCCAGTACCGCCGCCTTCCGTTCGTTTGAGTAAGCCAATTCGTCATCCCGTTCCGCCCGCCTCAGGATACACTTTCTGAACCAGAGCAGGCGACAACTTCCCTGACAGAGGGGGCAACGGTCTTTATCGTCGTTTCGAGCAGATCATGCTGCTTCTCTAGTTCTTTGAGTTTAGAACCTTTTTCGAACTGGCCCAGTTCAGCTTCTATGGTTTTTTTCGTCCAAGACTCATTTTCTTTCAGCATCTTGTCAAGTTCTTGGGTGTCCGATTTCCCGCCTCCCGCTTCTTCGAAAGCGGCCAGCGCCTTCACCATGGTTTCAAGCGCGTCAAAACGTTTTTCCAACGATGAAATCTGTTTTATTG
>JBEIFU010000359.1:0-2177 GCA_040382295.1 Alphaproteobacteria bacterium | reverse complement strand
TTCGGGCCGATCCTGCATGTGGTGCGCTATCAGGCGAGCCACCTGCCGCAGGTCTGCGAGGCGATCAACCGGACGGGCTATGGCCTGACGCTTGGCGTCCATACGCGGATCCAGGAGACGGCCGATTTCGTGCGGGCGCGCGCGCGGGTGGGCAATCTTTACGTCAATCGCAACCAGATCGGTGCCGTGGTCGGCGTGCAGCCGTTCGGTGGCGAGGGGCTTTCAGGCACGGGGCCGAAGGCGGGCGGCCCACATTACCTGCATCGCTTTGCTGTCGAGCGCACGGCCTGCACCAACACGACGGCGGCGGGCGGCAATGCCAGCCTCCTGTCGCTGGGGGATGCGGGGGCGTGAGGGCTTTGCCTGCGCATTTCCGGTTCGCCTGTTAGCGGTGGTAGATTTTGCGCCGAAGGCGAATCACTTGCGTCTTGGCGGGGCATGGCGGGATTTCCTACATCGCTGATCGTGGTCGGCAACGAGAAGGGCGGATCGGGCAAGTCCACGATCTCGCTGCATCTCGTGTCGGGCCTCCTGTCGGCGGGGTTGCGGGTCGGGGTCATCGACCTCGATTTCCGGCAGCAGACGTTGACCCATTTCCTGGCCAATCGCGTGCGCTGGGCCGAGAGGGAAGCGCTGACGCTGCCCATGCCGCGGCTGGTCACGCCAACACCGTCCTCGGCCGAGAGCCGCGCGACGGCTGAGGCGGAGGACGCCGCGCGGTTCGGGGCGGCTGTCGATGCGCTGCGGGACGAATGCGATGTGATCGTCGTCGACTGTCCCGGGGCTGATACGCCGCTGGGGCGAGCAGCGCACGGGATGGCGTCGACCATCGTCACGCCCCTCAATGACAGCTTCGTCGACTTCGATGTGCTGGCCAGCGTTGACCCGGTGACATTCGAGGCCAAGGCGCCCAGCATCTATGCCGAGTTCGTCTGGGAAAGCCGCAAGCGACAGATGGTCGAGCGGCGCCGGACGATCGACTGGCTTGTCGTGCGCAACCGCATGACGGCGCAGGAGACGCATAACCGCAAGCGGCTGACGCATGCGCTGACCAAGCTGTCGCAGCGCATCGGCTTCAGGCTGGCGCCGGGCCTGAGCGAGCGGGTGATCTACCGCGAGCTTTTCCCGAAGGGATTGACAGCGCTCGATCTCATCGACGGCAGGTCGCGCGGGCTGACCATGGCGCAGATCGCGGCGCGGGCGGAGGTGCGTGGGCTCGTGTCGGCGCTCAGGCTGCCGCAGTTGGGGCGGGCGCTGGCGGCGGGGTAGCTTCGGCTGTGATGGCGCGTGCTTGTTTCCCGCGCTTCGTTCTTCAGGAACAATCTGCGCAATCGCCGTCGTGCGCTACGTGACATCTGTCATCTGGTTCGCCTGATGCCCCGCACTCTTTTCTCTGTCGCAAATCTGTTTCTCTGCATGCTTTCAAGAAGACGAGCAAAGTCATGTCTGAGGCGTCTGCCCCGATGATTGCCCGACTTGAGGGTGTAGCGAAATCCTATTCCGGCCGTGCGGTCCTCCGGGGGTTTGACCTCGGGTTGGAGGCAGGCGCCGTCGTGGCTCTGCTTGGTCCCAATGGCGCGGGCAAGTCGACGGTCGCCGGCCTCATCACCGGACGGCTTGCGCCCGATGCGGGGGAGGTGAAGCTGTTCGACCGGGATCCGCGCGATCCCGAGGCGCGGGCGCGCATGGGGGTGATGCTGCAGGCTGCGGGCCTGCCGGACACGCTGACGGTTGCCGAGGTGGTGGACCTGCATGCCGGCTACTACAGGCGCCGGCTGAAGACGAAGGATATCCTTGCGCAGGCCGGACTTATGGAACTGGCCCATCGGCGCTGCGACAGGCTTTCGGGCGGCGAGAAGCGCCGGGTGCATTTCGCGCTTGCGATTGCCGGGTCGCCTGACTTCCTGGTGCTCGATGAACCGACGACGGGCTTTGACCCTGAGGCGCGCCGCGGCCTGTGGCGTCTGGTGCGCGAGAAGGCTGATGAAGGCGCCGCGGTGCTGCTGGCAACCCACTACATGGATGAAGCCGATGCGCTGGCCGACCGGATCGTGGTGGTCGCGGGTGGCCGCATCATCGCCGATGACACGCCTGCCGCGATCAAATCGAAGGTCGCCGGCACGATGATCCGCATAAGGACGCGAATGACGCTTGCAGCCCTGAAGGTGCTGCCGGCC
>JBEIFU010000358.1:0-2180 GCA_040382295.1 Alphaproteobacteria bacterium | reverse complement strand
CGATGATCTTCCGGCAGTTGTTTGACCCTGCGTCCTCCACCTATTCCTACATCCTTGGCGATGAGGCTACTCGCGAGGCTGTCCTCATCGACCCGGTCTTTGACCAGGTGCACCGGGATATTGCGCTCCTGCGCGAGTTGGGCCTGAAGCTCAGCGCGACGATAGACACCCATGTTCACGCCGATCATGTCACGGGTGCCTGGCTCCTGCGTCAGAACCTGGGCAGTCGCATTGCCCTCGCGGCGCAGGGCGGCGCCCAAGGCGTTGATCTGGAGTTGCGGCATGGCGATCGTGTTACCTTTGGTTCCCGCAGTCTTGAGGCCCGCGCGACACCGGGCCACACGAATGGCTGCATGACCCTCGTCCTCGATGACAAATCGATGGCCTTCACAGGGGATGCCCTGCTGATCCGTGGCTGCGGCCGCACGGATTTCCAGCAAGGCAGTGCCGCGCGCCTGTTCCGCTCCGTCCATGACCAGATCTTCAGCCTGCCGGATACCTGCACGATCTGGCCAGGGCATGACTATGCCGGCAATACCTCGTCTTCCGTCGGCGAGGAGAAACGTCACAATCCAAGGCTTGGCGGCGACGTAAGGGAAGGCGACTTCATCGGGTACATGCAGAACCTTGGCCTTGCCCATCCCCGGATGATCGATATCGCCGTTCCGGCCAATCTGCGCTGCGGAAAGCCGGATGGCGAGCCAGGCAATCTGCAGGACTGGGGCCCCGTCCAGTTCACCTTTGCGGGTGTCCCCGAGATTGCCCCTGAGTGGGTTGAGGAAAATTCCGATGCCGTCCATCTGATCGACGTGCGTGAGCCGCAGGAGTTTACCGCCGAACTTGGCCACGTACCGGGCGCTGTTCTCATCCCGCTCGGGACGTTGCCGCAGCGTCTTGCTGAGATCGGAAAGGACAAGCCCGTTGCGTTGATCTGCCGCTCGGGCGCGCGCTCCGCACGCGCGACATTATTCCTCAGGCAGAACGGCTTCGATCGTGTTGCCAACGTGAGTGGCGGCATGCTGCGGTGGCGTTCCCTGAATCTGAAGGTCGAGTAGGCAATGACGATCGAGCAATCACGACGCAGGCTGGCGATCTGGCTCTTTTCGGTTTGTGCCCTGATTGCGCTCATGGTCGTTGTTGGTGGCCTGACCCGCCTGACCGGGTCGGGGCTGTCGATCACCGAGTGGAAGCCCATTCACGGGGCCCTGCCACCCTTGTCGCATGCGGAATGGATGGAAGAATTTGATGCATACCGCCAAATTCCCCAGTACCAGCTGATCAACAAGGGCATGTCGCTTGACGAGTTCAAGGTGATCTTCTGGTGGGAATGGGGGCACCGGAACCTTGGTCGGTTGATCGGGCTTGCCTATCTGGTGCCATTCCTGTTCTTCCTGATACGGGGACAGGTCGAGAGATCCCTTGTGCCGCGGTTGGCCATCCTGCTTCTCCTGGGTGGGCTGCAGGGCTTCATGGGCTGGTACATGGTGGCCAGTGGCCTGACCGAGCGGGTCGATGTCAGCCAGTACCGCCTCGTCGCGCATCTGGGGCTTGCATTCGTCATCTTTGCGGCGATCTTCATTACGGCCCTGCCGCTGTGGCGGGGCGAGTGGCCGGCCCGTCGGGATCCTCATCCCCTCTACAAATGGTCCCACATCGTTGCGGCACTGATCTTTTTCCAGATCCTGCTTGGCGGGTTCGTGGCCGGGACCGATGCGGGCCTGACTTACAACACGTGGCCGCTGATGGATGAGGCTATCATTCCTCCTGGCGCCTATGCGTCCACGCCCGTTTGGCTGGCGCCGTTCGAGGATGTGACCACGGTCCAGTTCAACCATCGAATGATGGGATATGTCGTGTTCCTGGCCGCAGTTGCCCTGTTCGCTGCGGGCTGGCGGCAGAAACTTGCTGGCTGGCAACACGCGACAAGCCTGATCCTGCTTGTCGCCGTCGTGCAGCAAGTAGTCATCGGTATCTGGACGCTTGTTGCTGTCATGCCCATCCACCTCGCCGCTCTCCACCAGTTTGGCGCCGTGCTGCTCCTCGCCGCGGCCCTGTTGCACGTCGACGCGCTGCGGACACAAAAATTTCGGTGACAGTGCACTTTTTCGCCGGCGAGATGCGGCTCACAGCCCTGTGCAGGCTTCTACCTCCACCAGCCTAAGAGGCCGGTAGAGGTGCGG
>JBEIFU010000357.1:0-2183 GCA_040382295.1 Alphaproteobacteria bacterium | reverse complement strand
ATAGGCATCCACCCAGGCATTCGCGATACGCGCGGACTTCAATGCGTCCTGCGTACCGATGCTGATGGTGAGCGTGGTGGACAGACCCGACTGCGTCACCCTGAGGCGCTTGAGCACCGCATCAACCACAGCCTCTGGCATGCGCAAGGCCGGCAGGCCCGCTTCCGTCGATGCGAGGCGCGAGGCCGGCGCGTCCGTGCCAAACTCCGGATCCAGATGCAGTGACAATTTTTCGATGACCTGTCGCGCAAACTGGCGGGATGTGAGGATCTGGATCTGGTTCTGAATGGACGATTGGTCGGTCGGAAGGCCAGCCAGAACCGAGTTTACCTCGGCCACGTTGTTGCGGCGGACTTCGATCATGAGTTCGGCCGTGGCCGTGTAGAGCGGAACGATAAGGAAAAGTGCTGCGAGTGTGAATGCGATACATCCGGCGAGAACGCCGAGGAACTGGCGCCGCCGCGAGGACAACACTCCGACGAAGTAGGCGCGATCAAACCGCAGCAGGGCGGTTCGCATCCCGCCCTGCGCGGGGCCAAATCCTTCATCCGAATAAGCCTGTGCTGCTGTGCGCACGACAATCCCCACGACAAGTTCCGGCGGCTGGCCTGAATTGGCACAGCCCCGAAGACCTTGGTCCCCTCGTAGCAAGCCCCATACCGGGCCGCGGGATCCGGGAATTGACGTGGATCAGCTTCGGTTCAGAAGATTGATCAGGGGCGTACGGATGAAGCCGGGCAAGGCGCGGGAAAGCCTCCGCGCGAGAGGCAGGACACGGTCAAGCATGGTGAACAGCATGGTGCCGGGTAAGGTAAATGACAGGGACATGGTGTCGAGACGTCGTACCGCTCCGTTCCACTCCAGCTTGTAGCGGCCTGCAGGCGGCATCAGCTCGAGCCCATGAAGACCCCGCGCAAAGCAATCCTCGATAACCATGCCCAGATGCAGCCGGCCTGCACTGAAGTCAGCAAAGTCCGGATTGAGGGCACTCAGATAGGCGTAATACTTGCCCCGGTATGCAAATCCGAAGTGTGAAGAGGCAACCTGCTCGCCGGCCCGGAGGCGAAACGCCAGGCAGGGAACGCCGGCGGAACTGGCGCGCTCAAGCACCGCGCGGAAGACGGGGGTAGTGAACGCCGTCGTGTAACGACCGCTGCGCTTCATCCAGGCAATACGTTCAGCAAAGGCGTGGCGCAGCGTCTCGCTGACCATCTTCTCTTCCGCGCCGGACACGGCCTCGATCGCATGGTTGCGCTCGAGTCGGTTGCGCGCGTTCCGAAGTATCTTGCGAACCTTGGCGCTGGTTGCATTGTTGAACGCTTTGTAGGAGGGGTAAGCCGTCAGATCGACGACGACTGTCTCCTGTGTGCCCGACATGCGAGCCCCCGCCGCCGCGAGCGCGTGCTGCAACGGCGATCCTTCGGGGAGCTGGGCAATGCGAAGCCCGTCGGCGTGGCCCCTGAGCGCTGCAATGACCCGACGGGCGAAGCCCGCCACGTCACAGCCAGGCTCGGCGATAGCTCCGGCAAACTGCCCGAAGGGATCGTCCAGCATCACCGCGAGGCGAATGCCGGCCCGACGCACCACGGCCAGCGGCCAAATGAAACACACGCGCCCGGCCTGCAGCCCGACGCCAATCATGATCGCAAACCCGGACTCGCTTTCAGCTCGCACGCGCGCCACGTGCGCGATCCATGCATGCGACTGGAAAAACGTCGCCTCGCTGTCATCCTGCAACGCCTCGAGCCGCAGCCAGCCGTCGCGCAGGGCAGCCATACCTGCTTCGTCGCGAACCAGGATGACACTGTCTTCGCTCACCCTACGCCATCCGCAGGGCGATCGAGGTCACGAAAACCACCCGGCGATGACGGATCGACAACGAAGGTGGGCGTGCGCACGCGCGCCGAGCGCTTGTGCAGGCCTGTCAGCCTATATCCCGTGGCGAGGCCTGCCTTGAGGAGGTAGGACGGCATGCCGGTCGCCTGCGACAGGGTGCGCGTTCCAAGCCACGAGCGCAACAGCCCATTGGCGAAATTCACGTTATACATGCGCCGGTCAAAGGGGGTGAAATGCTCGGTCGTGAAGGACACGTTCACGCAATCATGGTTGATGATGCGGTGCGGCGAGTTCAGGGGCCAGTGCATCATCTCGCCCGGGGCGAGATCATGGATCATGGCCTGAGT
>JBEIFU010000356.1:0-2186 GCA_040382295.1 Alphaproteobacteria bacterium | reverse complement strand
ACCACGGCAAAGCCCTGCATGGCCAGCACGCGCTCGACCGTATCCGTCAGGCGGCGCGCACAGGCCGTTCCGTAGCGATCACCCAGGATGATGTCCGGACGGGCGGCGCCGATGTCCTGGTCCAGCGGTCCACCGACCGAGGGCATCGAGTGGCAGTCGATCAGGACCGCATGGCCGAACCGGGCGCGCGTGGCATCGACGAGGCTGCGCAGGGTCGCATGATAGGGCTTGTAGCACGTGTCGATGCGCACCAGGGCCTCCTGCAGGGGAAGCCGATGCCGGTAGATCTCGGCGCCGTCGCGCACGACGCGCGCGATGGTTCCAAGCCCCGCCAGCACGCGCGGGCTGCGGGTATTGGCATTGGCAGGCAGTTTCTGGTCGAACATGCCCGGATCAAGCTCGTAGGGCTCGCGGTTCGGGTCCACGAAGGCGCGCGGGAAATGGGCCTTGAGCAGCGGCGCCCCGTGCGCAGGCGCGGCAGCAAAGATCTCGTCGACGAAACTGTCTTCCGAGCGGCGGATCGCCGTCCCGTCCAGCCGCGTCGCCTGCAGGAAGGCCTTCGGATAGACCCGTCCGGAATGGGGCGAGGCGAAGACGAACGGCATCGTCTGGTCCGCGGGGGCGAGGACCTCGAAGGGCGGGTCGATGGCGGGCGTCCGGCGGTCGGCTATGAGTCTCAACGCAATTTAACCTTGGTGTGTGGCAACGAGTGGACCATTGACCTTGTGCGGATTCAAGCCCTCCGCTTGGGGGGTATGCCCGGAAAAACCCGGGAAAACCGTCCAGACGCTTTGCGCGTAGCTCGTTTGGCCCTTACACTGACGTCAATCCCGGTTCGGGTGGGCCGGGACTGGCTGCCGGCGCGTCCGGAGGTTGCACCAAAGGGGGACAGCCGGCGGCGGCATGGATGTTGCGACCCTTGCGGCGACGGCAACGCGCGCAAGGCCACGGCTAAACGGGGGCACGGATCACGATGGCAAAAATCCTTCTGGCTGAAGACGACGAATCGATGCGCCGCTTCCTCGCCACGGCGCTGGAAAAGGCGGGCCACGAGGTCCAGTCCTTCGCACAGGGCGACGAGGCCTTCGACTGCCTCACCACCACCGGCACCAGTTTCGACCTTTTGCTGACCGACATCGTGATGCCCGTCATGGACGGCATCGAACTGGCCCGCAAGGCGGCCGAGCTGGCGCCCGGCATGAAGATCATGTTCATCACGGGCTTCGCCGCCGTGGCGCTCAATCCCAAGTCCAACGCCCCGAAAGAGGCCAAGGTTCTCTCCAAGCCCTTCCATTTGCGCGACCTTGTCAGCGAGGTCGAGCGCTTCATGGCAGCGGCCTGAAGGCGCTTGTATTCGCAGGCAGGCGCCGCTATACGGTTCGCCTTCTCGCGGGCACCCGTTCACAGGGTTCCCGAACATGGCAAGGGCGCGTAGCTCAGCGGGAGAGCACTACGTTGACATCGTAGGGGTCACAAGTTCGATCCTTGTCGCGCCCACCATTTCCTGCCTTTGATTTCCGCCGCCCGTGATTTCCCCCGCCCGTAATTTCCCTGGCGCTTGCAACCCGCCCGCATCGCAGAAACCTGTGACGCGTGAAACCCTGTTTCATGAAAATCTGGCGCGTTTCAGCCGCTGACTTGTGACACGAGAGACACTTTCGTCGGACGTTTTGCAGATCGCGTCGACCCGCCCGGTCATGGCGAAACTTTGTCCTGGTGCAATAACCCTCCCTGATCTGTTCGCCGCCCCGATCCGGCCCCACAGGAGGCCCCGCGCGACAGCTTGCACAATTAGCGAACATCCGCCCGAGCCGCAAGAGGCGTCTTGTCGCGGCGCGCCTCGCCCGCACGCGCTGGTTCAGGTAAGGTTCGAACCATGACGCAGACCTGCCCCTTCTGCGCGCCCGGGCCTGAGCGCGTGATCTTCCGCGACGCGCTGGTGACGGCGCTGTGGGACCTCTATCCCCTGAACCCCGGCCACGCGCTGATCGTGCCGAACCGGCATGTGCCGGGGTGGGCGGAGGCCAGCCTGGACGAGCGCGCGGCCCTGATGGCGGCGGTGGACCGCGTACGCGCCGAGATCGCCGCGCGCTTTCGCGCCGACGGGTTCAACGTGGGCTTCAATGACGGTGCCGCGGCGGGGCAGACGGTGTTCCACCTGCATGTGCATGTCATCCCGCGGATTT
>JBEIFU010000355.1:0-2189 GCA_040382295.1 Alphaproteobacteria bacterium | reverse complement strand
TTGTTGGCTTCCATGTGGGTGAGCAGCATCTGCCAGACGGTTGGCACGGCTGCGGTGATCGTCACTTTCTCGCTGTCGAGCAGCTCATAGACCGACACGCCGTCCAGCTTCGCACCAGGCATCACCATCTTCGTGCCAGCCATCGGGCACGCGAAGGTCGTGGCCCAGGCATTGGCGTGGAACATTGGCACGACAGGCATCAGCGTATCGGTCGACTTCGCCCCCACGCAGTCCGACGTGTTGACCGCCAGCGCATGCAGCACATTCGAGCGATGCGAATAGAGCACGCCCTTCGGGTTACCGGTCGTGCCTGACGTGTAGCAAAGCCCTGCGGCGGTATTCTCGTCCATCTTCACCCAGGCGAAGTCCTCGTCAGCCTCGCCAACCAGGTCCTCGAAGGCCACGGCGTTCTTGAGCGTGGTCTGGGGCATATGCGCCCGATCGGTCATGATGACGAAGGTCTCGACCACATCGATCTGCTTGCCCAGCTTCTCGAGGATCGGCACGAAAGTCAGATCGACGAAGATCATGCGGTCTTCGGCATGGTTCACGATATAGGCGATCTGCTCCGGGAAGAGCCGCGGATTGATCGTGTGGCAGATCGCGCCGATGCCCATGATGCCGTACCAGGCCTCCAGGTGCCGGCCCGAGTTCCAGGCCAGCGTTCCGATGCGATCCCCAAGCTTGATCCCGCGCCGGGTCAACGCCTTCGCCACGCGGCGCGACCGCGCATGGATCTGGCCATAGGTCGAGCGCACGATGGGTCCCTCGACCGAGCGCGTCACGACCTCGCGCTCGCCATGGAAGCGAGCGGCATGGTCAAGGATGCTTGGTACGACAAGCGGCCAATCCTGCATCATTCCCAACATGGAAGGCGTCTCCGTGATCGATGGCATGGAAGAGAGCTTATCCTGTGATCTTAAGGCGCGTAACCTGCCGCGACAACAGCGCCGCCCGCAGGGAAGTGACCGAATCAGGCCGATGTCATGGCGGCGCGAGCCTCCAGCAGCACTTGAAACCGGCGCTGGCGATACTATGTCCCGGGAGGTGGGGTGCCGCCCTGCTTGCCTTTCGGCCAGCGTCGATCAACTGAAACAATCGGAGACACGACATGATCCTGATCACGGGTGGCGCAGGCTTCCTCGGCTCGAATATCGCCGCGCGCTTGTGCGCCGACGGGCATGACGTGGCCATTGCCGATCGTCTGGGCCACGGGGACAAGTGGCGCAACATCGCCAAGCGGCCCGTGACGGATATCGTCGCACCGCAAGACACGCTCGACTGGATCGTGCGCCATGCCGATGACCTTGTTGCGATTATCCACATGGGTGGCGGGGCTTCGACGGCCGGCACGGATGTTGACCTCATCCTGTCCCGGACCAACCATCTGTCGCGCGCCATTTGGGACCTTTGCGCCCGGTCCGAGATCCCCTTCATTTATGCGTCTTCAGCTGCGACGTATGGCGATGGCGCAGCCGGTTTCGACGACGACGCCGCCCCGCAGGCACTCGCACGTCAGCACCCGCTGGACCCTCAAGGCTGGTCGCGGCTGCTGTTCGATCGCTTTGTCGCCCGGCAAATCGCGCGCAGACTTGCCTCGCCGCCGCAGCATGTGGGGCTCCGTTTCTTCGACGTCTATGGGCCGAATGAGTATCACAAGGCCGGCTGGCAAAGCGTGCCCGGGCGCATGTATGAAGCCGTCGCGGCAGGTGCGCCCGTAACGCTTCAGCCCGCTCACGATGCAGCGCGCGGCGCTCAGCCCTGCAAGCGTGATTTTGTCTACGCGAAGGACTGCGCCGACGTGGTCTCGTGGATGGTGGAGCACCCGGACGTCAACGGCCTCTTCAATATCGGGACCGGGAAGGCTCGCAGCTTTACAGATGTTGCGCTGGCGCTCCATGCCACGCTTGGCTGCAAGCCAGACATCCGCTTTCTCGACACGCCCGAAGCAATCGCCGCGCAGCCGTCCAACGAGGCGCGCATCGACAGGCTGCGCGCCGCGGGCTACACGCGCCCCTTCACCTCAGTGGAAGACGGGATCGCCGACTACGTGCAGACCCATCTGGCCCGGCCCGATCGTTATCTCTGAAGCGCGCTGTCTAGGGCTGTGCCAAGGGGGTGGCGCTCTGCGGCAGGATCGTCAGGACCAGTTGGTCGGGAGCGCCCACTGCTGTTCGAAAGGCCCTGGC
>JBEIFU010000354.1:0-2208 GCA_040382295.1 Alphaproteobacteria bacterium | reverse complement strand
TTGCGATCACGATTGATCCCGAGGGGGACATGGAGCGCTATCAGGGCATCGTGCCGCTGGAAGGCGAAGGGCTGGCCGACGGGGCCATGATCTATTTCGAGCAGTCCGAGCAGATCCCGACGGCGATCAGGCTTTCAGTTGCGACGCTGGCCACGCGCGGGGCTGGCGGGCGCGAGCAGCACTGGCGGGCTGGTGGCATGCTGATCCAGAACCTGGCCTCGCTGGGCGGCATCCAGCCCGTGCGTCGCGAAGGCGCGGGCGAGGCCGACCATTCGGATGACTGGCCGCGGGCGCTGGCGCTGTTCTCGACGATCGAGGCGCATGAGCTGGTCGATCCGCAAGTGGAGGCGGAGCGACTGCTCTACCGGCTGTTCCATGAGGATGGCGTCAGGGTGTTTGACGTGGTGCCGCTGTCCTTTGCCTGCCGCTGCAATGCGGAGCGGGTGATGTCGGTGCTCAGGCAGTATCCGGCGGAAGAGTTGCAGGGGCTCGCCGAAGGGGATGGGCTGATCCGGGCGACGTGCGAGTTCTGCTCGACGGTGTATGCGTTTGCGCCGGATGGGGTGGGGTAGGGGGCGGGTTTTCGGGGCCTGCTCTGCGATGCGTGCGCTGTCAGCGCCGTAATGAGTGCACTGTCACCGTAATTCGGCAAGCTTCCTAGCCTTAAAGTCTGTTGGAGCGGCTTTTCCTCCCGAGCAGCAAAAAAATAATTGCTAGGGCGAAGATCGTTGCACATATGCCAATCAAAATATCGTGGTCTGGGAAAAACCGTTCAGCCATTGCCCAGACGATGCCAAGAACACCGGGGAGCACAAAAACTATTGCTAAGCTCAGGGCGGATTTATCTCTCACAAATGTTCTCCGCAAGGAAACGGGGTAAGGAAACGGGGTCGGACACCAATTCGAAACATTGCATTATGTCATCGTATTGATACTGGGATATCGGTGTCTGACCCCAACTCTCTCGGTGTCTGACCCCAACTCTACACGCTCGTTACCGAAGCGGTGTGGTGCAGGTCAGCGTTGGCGGCTTCTCAATATGTCACCTTATTTAATAGGTGTCTGACCCCGATTCTCCTGTCACCGTAATTGGGTGATGAGCTTGCGGATGAAGGTTTCGCAGGCGGCGACCTGGGGGATCTCGATGTATTCGTTGGGCTTGTGGGCTTCGCGGATGTCGCCGGGGCCGCAGATGACGGAAGGGATGCCCGCTTCCTGGAAGAGGCCTGCCTCGGTGCCATAGGACACTGCCTCGGCGTGGTTGGCGCCGGTGAGTTGGCGGGCGAGGGCCTCGGCGGGGCAGCCGGGGTTGGCTATGAGGGCCGGCACATGCGAGCGGACCGTGGTCACGATGTCGGCTTCGGGCGCGATCGCCTTGAGGCGCGGCAGGACCACGTTGCGGGCGTGGTGGTCGAAGGCCTCGAAGATGTCATCGTGGCTGGTGCCGGGGAGATAGCGGAACTCCCACTGGAAGGTGCAATGGCGTGCGAGGATGTTGAGCGCGGTGCCGCCTTCGATGGTGGAGGACTGCACGCTGGTGAAGGGCGGGTCGAAGCGGCCCGTCGGGTCGCCCTTGGCGCGCATGTCGTCGGCGAGTTTCGAGAGGAACATGATGAGCTCGGCGGCGACCATCACGGCGTTGACACCCTTGTCGACCTGGCTTGAGTGCGCCTCGCGGCCGGTGACCGTCGTGCGGAACGAGCGGATGCCCTTGTGGGCGTTGACGACCTTCATGTTCGTCGGCTCGCCGATGATGGCGAGGCGCGGCATGGGGACCGAGCGGACGATGTCGGCGATCATCGGGCGCACGCCGAGGCAGCCCACTTCCTCGTCGTAGGACAGCGCGATGTGGACGGGCGTCCTGAGGGGGCGGGCGACGAAATCGGGTATCAGGGACAGGATGACGGCCGAGAAGGCCTTCATGTCGGAGGTGCCGCGGCCATAGTAGCGGCCATCGCGTTCGACCAAGGTGAAGGGGTCGGTGTCCCAGGGCTGGCCGTCGACAGGCACCACATCGGTGTGGCCCGAGAGGATCACGCCGCCGGGTACATCCGGGCCGATCGTGATCAGAAGGTTGGCCTTGGTGCCTTCCGGGTTGGGGATGCGGCGGGACTTCAGCCCGTAGGCTGAAACATAGTCCTCTACGAAACCGATCAGCGCGAGGTTGGAGTCGCGGCTTGTCGTGTCAAAGGCGATGAGGCGGGACAG
>JBEIFU010000353.1:0-2223 GCA_040382295.1 Alphaproteobacteria bacterium | reverse complement strand
GCAGGGCTATGGCTTCTTCTTCGAGCTTGGCCAGGACAATCCCGACTTCGTTCCGCGCTCGCTCACCGTGATGCAGAAGCAACCCGGCGGGGAATGGGAGCCGAAGCCGTGAAGAGCAAGCAAGGTGGGGGCCGCTCTAGCCCGGATTATTCAGTGCGCCCCGAAGGCGCGTAGCACCAGTGGAGGAAGGTTCCACCCAGATAATTGTCGATAGGTCTGGTAGCTGACGAGCGGCTTTGCCGGGTAACCGGTAGGGCCGAAGCCTCGTGACAAAGGCCGCCTTGGGCGGTTGAGCAATCCAGCGGGCCGTAACGCGAGTGAAGCCTGAGCAGGCCTCGAAAGTGATGATGTGGATGCCGACCCGCCTGAATTTCGGGGAAGGCAGCACGGGCGGGCGAGAAATCGACAAGCGCACCCGCTCGGTCCACCGGGGTAATGGGCACGGCACGCTGGAAAGGTGATGCAGGTAATCGGGGGAGACCCGTTCCGGGTGAGGGTAGCGGCCTCAACGACGTGCTTGGCGCGTCGGTCTGGAGCGGGAGACGGACAGGGCCGTAGTACTGTTGAAGCCGGGTAATGCCGGCGGAGGGAAGGGCCCTGACTTCTGGTACGCTTTCGAAGCAGTCGAGGACGAGGTGATTGGCGATGAGCCTGGAAACACCGGAACAGATCAGGACGCTGCAGAGGAAGCTCTATCTCAAGGCGAAGACGGAGCCGGAGTTCCGCTTCTATCAGCTCTACGACAAGGTCTGGCGTGCCGACATCCTCGGCCACGCTTACATGCTGGCGCGTTTCAATTCGGGCGCGCCCGGCGTGGACGGCGTGACGTTTGCCGAGATCGAGGCGGCGGGCCGTGGGGAGTGGCTTTCCCGGCTGCGCGAGGATCTGCGATCGAGGACGTATCGAAGCCAGCCGGTGCGAAGGGTGATGATCCCAAAGCCCGGCGGCGGCGAGCGACCGCTCGGCATCCCGACTATTCGGGACCGCGTGGTGCAAAGCGCCGTTAAGCTGGTTATCGAGCCGATCCTCGAGGCTGACCTCGATGACAGTGCCTATGGCTATCGCCCGAAAAGGGGTGCAGACGACGCGATCAGGGAAGTCCACCGGCTCGTCTGCCGGGGCTATTCGGACATTGTCGACGCCGATTTGTCGAAATACTTCGACAACATCCCGCACCGAGAGCTCATGCTTTGCGTGGCCCGGCGCATCGTTGACCGGAACGTCCTGCGCCTCATCAAGATGTGGCTCAAGGCGCCGGCAGAGGAAAGGGATGGTAACGGGGGGAGGCGCATGAGCGGTGGAAAGGGCAGCACCTGCGGCACGCCGCAGGGCGGGGTGATCAGCCCCATCCTTGCCAACCTCTACATGAACCGCTTCCTGAAGCATTGGCGCGCGACGGCAAGGGGAGAGGTTTTCCAGGCCCGCATCGTCAACTACGCCGACGACTTCGTCATCCTCAGCCGTGGTCGAGCGGCAGAGGCTCTGGCGTGGACGCGGGACGTGATGACGCGGATTGGGCTCACCCTTAATGAGGCCAAGACCTCGGTCCGGGATGCCCGGCAAGAGCGGTTCGATTTTCTTGGCTACACGTTCGGGCCGCACCGCTATCGCAAAGACGGTCACTGGTATTTGGGCGCAAGCCCATCCCGGAAGAGCGTACAACGGTTCAAGGACAAAGTCGGCCAGCTGCTTGTTCCCGGCAACAAACGGCCATGGCCCGAGGTTCGTGATCAGCTCAACGCCATGCTGCGTGGTTGGTCAGGTTATTTCGGGTATGGTACTCGGCTGCAGGCTTATCGAGCGGTTGACAACCACGTCTATGATCGCGTGCGCAACTTTCTGGTCACGCGGCACAAGGCGCCCGGGCGAGGCACACGACGGTTCCCGTCCGATCTCATCTTCGGAGACCTCGGCGTGCTGGCCCTGAGACGCGTGCACCTTGGGCCACGTCGCGGGCCTTGAGATGAAGCCAGTCGGAGAGCCGGATGCCGGAAACCGGCACGTCCGGTTCGATGAGCGAGGGAGAGGAAACGGGGTGACGGCCATTGTGCCCCAAGCCACCGCGCCTCCCCTCGACTCTACTGAGGCGGGCCGATTTGGGGTGGCGGGCGTAGCGTAAGCCTCTGAATGCGCATATGATTCGGGTGTCGAAAACGCATCGCACGCGAATTTGGAGGCGCCACGCCCGCCATGAAGCAAGATACCCAGCTATCGTTTGATTTG
>JBEIFU010000352.1:0-2230 GCA_040382295.1 Alphaproteobacteria bacterium | reverse complement strand
GGGATCTGCTCGGACTGCTCGAAATAGATCATGGCCCCGTCGGCCAGCCCTTCGCCTTCCAGCGGCACGATGCCCTGATAGCGCTCCATGTCCCCCTCGGGATCAATCGTGATCGCAATCGAACCGCGCCCCACCAGCGAAGCGAATGACGGCGTCGCACCCAGGGCATTGACGGCATCCGCATCGAACGTCGCGCACGCCCGTATCGACCCCGGCGAGGTGAAGTCGGCCACGATCATCTTCACCGGCCCATCGCCGCGCGTCTGGACCGTCAGCGTCCCCTCGAACTTGAGCGAAGCCCCAAGCAGCGCCGCCAGCGTCAGCGCCTCGCCCACCAGCCGCGAGACCGGATCAGGATAGCCATGCGCCGCGATCACGCGATCAGCCGCGTCCGTCAGGTGGACGATCCGCCCACGGACATTCATGCCCTCGATCTGGAAGCTGCGGACGAAGTCCGCCGGCACTACGACATCGACCAAAGCAGCACGGCCTTCTGGGCATGGAGCCGGTTCTCGGCTTCGTCGAACACGACCGACTGCGGCCCGTCGAGCACGCCGTCGGTAACCTCCTCGCCGCGATGCGCCGGCAGGCAGTGCAGGAAGATCGCCTTCTTGCCGGCAACCGCCATGAGCTTCTCATCCACCCGGTAGCGCACGAGTGAATTGGCTCGCGAACGCGCACCGCCCTCACCCAGCTGGTCGCTCTCCGACATCTGCACCCAGGTATCGGTGACGACTGCAGCCGCGCCGGAGACCGCCTCGTTCGGATCACGCACGAGATGCACCCGCCCACGCTCCTGCTTCGCCCACGCCATGAGCTGCGGATCAGGGTCTAGCTCGGGCGGACAGGCAACGCGCAACTCGAAGCCGAAGCGCACCGCCGCATGGATCCACGACGCGCACACATTATTGCCGGCGCCCGACCACGCCACCACCTGGCCCCCGATCGGCCCGCGATGCTCCTCGAAGGTCAGGATGTCGGCCATCAACTGGCAGGGATGCGTCTTGTCGGTCAGCCCGTTGATAACAGGCACGCTTGCCGTGCGCGCAAGGTCGAGAAGGCTCTGGTGGCGCTTCGAGCGAAGCACGATGCCGTCGACATAGCGCGACAGCACCTGCGCCGTGTCACCGACGGTCTCTCCATGGCCGAACTGCATGTCGCGACCGTCGAGGAACATGCACTCCCCGCCCAGCTGGCGCATGCCCATGTCGAACGA
Organism: Alphaproteobacteria bacterium; assembly: GCA_040382295.1. GTDB lineage: Bacteria > Pseudomonadota > Alphaproteobacteria > Micropepsales > Micropepsaceae > SZUA-430. The sequence continues at coordinate 1,014 of JBEIFU010000352.1, read as the reverse complement.
GATGCGCGTGCGCGTCGAAGGCTTCTCGAACACAAGCGCTAGCATGCGCCCCTTGAGCGGCATGTCATCGTCGCGCGCACCCTTCGGACGCCCGCGGCGCGCCTCCTTGATGCGCCGCGCACTGTCGATCAGCGATCGCAGGGTCGCCGGGTCAAAGGCATCAAGATCAAGGAAGTGCCGAGGCGCGCTGGAATTCATTTCGCTGCTTCTTTCAGGGGTTGAGCGGCAAGCGAGCCGCAGGCGTCATTGAGGATACCGATGGCCTCGCGCACATCTTCCTCGTTGATGATCAGCGGCGGCAGGATACGCACCACATTGTCACCGGCACCCACGGCAAGCAGGCCCCGCTCGCGCAGCGCATCGACCAGGGTCGAGTTCACGACCCGGCACTTCAGGCCCAGCATGAGGCCCTGCCCGCGCACGCCTTCAAGAACCTCACCATTGCGATCGACGACCATGTGCAACTGCTGCTGCAGGTAATTGCCCATCCGCACCACATGATCGAGGAAGGCTGGCTCGGCAATCACATCAAGCGCGGCATGGGCAACGACCATCGCCAGCGGATTGCCGCCAAAGGTCGAGCCATGCGTACCAGCCGTCATGCCGGCAGCCGCAGCCTCTGTTGCAAGACAGGCGGCGACCGGGAACCCGCCCCCCAGCGCTTTCGACACAGCCATGATATCAGGCGTCACACCCGACCATTCATGCGCAAACAGCTTGCCCGTGCGCCCCATGCCCGATTGCACCTCGTCGAGGATCAGGAGGAGCCCGTTCTGATCACAGATCTCGCGCAAGCCACGAAGCCTCTCGGGCTCGAGCACCCGCACGCCGCCCTCGCCCTGGATCGGTTCAACCAGGATGCCAGCTGTCTCCGGCCCGATCGCCTTTCGCACGGCCTCGAGATCACAGAATGCCACCTGGTCGAACCCGTCGACCTTGGGCCCGAAGCCATCGAGATATTTCTTCTGCCCGCCGGCAGCGATCGTCGCCAGCGTCCGCCCATGAAAGGCGCCT
>JBEIFU010000351.1:0-2261 GCA_040382295.1 Alphaproteobacteria bacterium | reverse complement strand
CGACGTACAGCCCGCCACCAATGGCGAGCGTGCTCCCGATGGGCCAAACATCTATGTGACAGGCATGTGGCCTCGTCACCTCACGGTCCCGGAGCTTGGGGGCTGCAATGCCAGCGAACGTCTTCGCGTGGGTGGGGGTGGTTGTGTTGACATTGCGAGCCGGAACGTCAGCGTCGTCTTCTATTTTGCTGGCACCTGATCTCATGCATCAGTGGCGTGGCTGCAGAAGCGGATGAAGGGCAAGGCCATGCTCGGACGGCACTGCTCGTGCGTGTGAGCTCATTTATTGAAGGTCAATCCGTGCTCGCCCAGGTGGCGCCTGGTCGTGCTGATGACAATGGTCTCATTCCTCGCATGCTTCAGGTGCGCAGCAATCTCCCAAGCGTCACGTCGGACGCCTCCTCAAACAAGATCGAGGATCACGCCAGCATGTCCCTTGATCTGCCCTGAGGCCCGGCCGCCGTCTCAGGAAGCCGCCGGTCCGGCAGATAGCCCGGTGCCCTGCGGTTTCACGCTGCGTGGCGTTGGGGGGCGGCTGCGGCGGCTTCGAGGTTCTGCAGGAACTGGGTGGTACAGGCGCCCCATGAATATTGCAGGGCGAAGGTTCGGCAATCCTCGGGCCTCAACAGGAGGGCGCGCTCGATGGCAATGCGCAGGTCCTCGTGCATGACACCGGCTGCCGTCCCGTTGACCAGCACGTCTCTGGGCCCCTGCACCGGGAAGGCGGCGACAGGCACGCCGGCGGCAAGTGCCTCGATCATCACGAGACCGAACGTGTCGGTACGCGAAGGGAAGACGAAGACATCGCTGGCGGCGTAACATGCGGCCAGTTCGTTCCCGAAGCGGTTGCCGAGGAAATGCGCGTCGGGAAAGCGGGCCTTGAGTTCGGCGAGTTGCGGTCCGTCACCGATCACGACCTTGCTGCCCGGAAGATCAAGGGACAGCATGGCTTCTAGGTTCTTCTCGACGGCAATGCGGCCGACATAGAGGCTGATCGGCCGTGGCAGGTCGAGCAGACCCTTCGGTCCCGGACGGAAGAGATCCGTGTCCACGCCGCGCGACCATTTGCAGAGATTGCCGAAGCCGCGTCCGCGCAACTCTTGCAGCAGGCTGTCGGTCGATACCATCGTGCGGGCGGCCGGCTGATGGAACCATCGGATCAGGGGATAGGTCCAGGCCGCCGGCACGGCCGTGCGCGCCTCGACATACTCGGCAAAACGGGTGTGGAAGCTGGTGGTGAAGGGCAAACCTTGCTGAACGCAGGCCTGGCGTGTGGCGAGACCGAGCGGGCCTTCGGTCGCGATGTGGATCGCGTCGGGCCGGAAACGCGCGATCTCGGCAACGACACGGGCCTTGGCAAAGACTGCGAGGCGAACCTCGGGATAGGTGGGCAACGGAATGGTCGAAAAGCCGTCCGGGGTTACCATATGGACGTCATGTCCCCGGGACATCAGGTCACGGGATGTGGCCTGGAGGGTGCGGACCACGCCGTTGACCTGCGGCTCCCAGGCGTCTGTCGCGATCAGAATACGCATGAAGCTCATCCTCCGCTTGGTTTGCTATTCGGCTGCCTGGAGCACGCCCAGTCTGGGCTGTTGCGTGGCGCGCAAGATCTCCTGCGTCCAGTCGATGATAGTCAGGTGCCCATCATGGTCTTCGGCCAGTGCCGTGCACCCCTCGACCCAGTCGCCATCGTTGCAGTAGAGAACGTCACGGATCCTGCGGATCTCGGCCTTGTGGATGTGGCCGCAGACGATACCATCGATCCCGCGACGCTCGGCCTCGCGGGCCACGGCTTCCTCGAAGCGGCTGATGTACTCCACGGCATTCTTCACCCTCGTCTTCAGCCATTGCGAGAGCGACCAGTAGGGCATGCCGAACCTGCGCCGGATGATGGCGAGGCCGTCGTTCATGAGCATCGCCAGGGCATAGGCGTGGTCGCCTGCCTTGGCCAGCCAGCGGGCATAGGTCACGACGCCATCGAAATGGTCGCCATGCATGACCAGCAATTGCCGGCCGTCGGCGGTCTCGTGCAGGGCTTCGTACTTGACCTCCACGCCAGCGAGGCAGATGTCCGTGTAGTCGCGCAGGAACTCGTCATGGTTTCCGGGGACATAGATGACGCGTGTACCCCTGGCTGCCTTGCGCATGATCTCGTTGACGACAGCGCTGTGGCTTGCCGGCCAGTACCAACCGCTCTTCAGGCGCCAGCCATCGATGATGTCGCCCACCAGATAGAGAAGATCGCTCTCATTGTGCTG
>JBEIFU010000350.1:0-2272 GCA_040382295.1 Alphaproteobacteria bacterium | reverse complement strand
GCTTCCAACCGCATAACAAATGTTTAAGCCTAATTCCGCGTAAACGCGCTTTGCCCCGCATGGTGCAGGAGGGCATGATCAGACATGTATTCCTTGGGTCCATTTCACGAAGCTGTCCGTTGCGTTGCGATTGGTCTGATACTCACCGTTCTTGGCGGCTGGGCGGTAAGAGCGCAGACGCCGCCGGAACTTGAACGTGTCCCGTTCCTGATCTCGACGGGGCCTGTGGGCGGTTCTTCCATGCTGCTGGGGGAGGCCATCGCCATCACGGTGAGCCATCCGCCGGGGCTCGGGCGCTGCGAAGGGGCGGGGGTGTGCGGGCCAAAAGGCCTGATTGCCACGACGCGCTCGTCAGCCGGTTCCGTTGCCAGCGCGCTTGGTGTGGCGCGGGGAAATGTGCAGTCTGCTCTGGTTCAAGGGGATATTCTGACAGCGGCGATGCAGGGCAGCGGTCCGTTTGCGGGCGAGGGACCGCTCAAGGATTTGCGTGTCATGGGCCGGCTCCATGATGAAGCACTGCACTTTGTTGTGCCAGCCTCGTCTCGCATTCGTCGACTGGCGGATCTGCGCGGTCGTCGGATCGCTGTCGACGCATCGTCGATCGACACCGCCCATACGGTGAAGGCCCTTCTTAGGGCTGCCGGTGTCAGCATTCCGGCGCGCAACCTGCGTTCGATGTCTGTGGCCGAGGCGGGGGAAAGCCTGCGGACCCGAAAGGTGGCAGCCTTGTTTGTGCTGGGTGTGGCGCCCATGCGCGCCCTTGACCCTTTGTTCCAGCGCGGACAGATCCGGCTGTTGTCCATCGATGGGCGGAGCCTCCAGCGACTGAAGAGAAACAGCCCGCTCTACGGGGTAATTCGCATACCGGCGCGTACCTATCGCTCGACCGGCGAGGTGCAGACCCTAGGGGTTGGCAGCGCGTGGGTGGTCCATCGTTCCTTCGATAGCTTCGCGGTGGAGCAGATCCTGCGCGCGTTCTGGGCGCGCGAGAACCGAGGTGACATAGAGGCGCGTGTGCCTTTTGCGGCGGGCCTCGACGTCAGGAAGGCTGCTTCCGTCGATGGCTTGCCCTTGCATGAGGGGGCCAAGCGCTTCTACGGTGCGCGTCGGCCCTAGTTCTTCAAGGGGCCTGGCCCTGCGTTCTTGCGGGCCATATCCGTCACGTGGTCGACTGCGAGGATTGCACGATGCGCAGCCAAGTTCACTTTGCAGCAGACGCCGCAGGCGCCATACCGATTCATGCTGTCACGCCCGCCCTGCTCGAGGCCTTGCTGGATGGAGTGCTGAAGCCCCATGCCCCATGGATCAGGGCCTGCGCCTTCAAGGCGTCTGCGGGCAAGCTGCTGCAGTTGCCTGCTGCTGACGGCAGTCTCGGCGGGGTGGTTTTTGGTCTCGGGCGCGATGAAGATGCTTTCCAGTGCGCGGCGCTGCCGGGCCTCCTGGCGGAGGGCCTTTATCGATTTGCCAGTGAGCCTGGCACGCGCAGTGGCACGACCCTCGCGCTGGCCTGGGCGATGGGGCACTACCGCTATGCCCGCTTCAAGACTGGCGAAGGGCCAAAAGACGGACCCACGCTCGTGTGGCCGCAGGATGCCGATCGCGGGCAGGTCTTGCGCGTGGCCGACGGCCTGTTCCTTGCCCGAGACCTCGTCAATACGCCGGCCAACGAAATGGGGCCAGCAGAGTTGGCTGATGCGGCTTTGCATCTGGCAACATCGCATGGCGCCGCGTGTTCAGTGATCGAGGGACGGCTGCTTCAGGATCGGAACTTTCCGCTGGTTTGGGCAGTGGGGGCGGGGTCAACGCGTTTGCCTCGGCTTGTCGACATTCGCTGGGGTGGTGCGGGGCAGCCGCGCGTCACACTGGTGGGAAAGGGTGTCTGCTTCGACTCCGGCGGGCTCGACATCAAGCCGGCCAGTGCCATGCTGACCATGAAAAAAGACATGGGCGGCGCGGCGGCGGTGCTTGGGCTTGCGCACATGGTCATGGATGCGAGGCTCCCCGTCGCATTGAGAGTGCTGATTCCTGCGGTCGAGAACAGTATTTCCGGTGACGCGTATCGTCCCGGCGATGTTTTCCGGAGCCGCAAGGGACTGACGGTCGAGATTGGAAATACAGACGCAGAGGGGCGTCTCGTGCTTGCCGATGCGCTGGCAGAGGCTGACGCCGAGGTGCCTGACTTGCTGATCTGCATGGCGACGCTGACGGGTGCGGCGCGCGTGGCAACAGGGTTCGATCTGCCACCTTACTTCACGCAGGATGACGTGCTTGC
>JBEIFU010000349.1:0-2286 GCA_040382295.1 Alphaproteobacteria bacterium | reverse complement strand
CGACGGGATTGCCCTGCCCCATGCGTCCGGAAGCCTGGAAAATTGTGCGCAAGCGGGCGATCTGCTCGGGTGCGTAGCCGTGCACGACGCGCATCTCCTCGAACAGGGCCTCGTTTCGCGCCTGCAAACCTGGCGCGGACGCTGCCGCAACAGACACCATAAGGGCCATAATGACCGAGACAAGGCCGAGGGATGCAGATCCGCGGGTCATTGGGCACGCTCCTTCCTGACCATGTAGAAGAGGTCACGATTGTCCGGATAGGCGATGAACCTGGGCAGCAGCTGTCCCTTCACGTTGCGATCAATCCCAGACATGACCCGCACGAGATGACGAACCTCCATCCTGTCACCTTTTCTTGAATAGGTAGCCATGTAGGTGTGTTCGGGCGCATTCATGTCGAGGTTCAAGGCGTGACTGCAGCCATAGGCGCTGAACACCAGAGCCATGGCGGAAGGCGTTGCTGTCGAGAAATAGCCATAGACCAGATATTGCTTGCCGCCTGCCTCGATCAGGCACGCACCCGCACGCAGGGTTCGCAACTGGGCGCTGGCCGAGCCTGACCAATTGCCGGGCCCCCAGTGCTTCACGAGCGGCGCAACTGCTGGCTGCCCGTCCGTCCCCTTCTCGACCAGGGCTACGCCGTTCTGTCGCGCATGGGCGATCCGCGCCAGCAGCGCATTGTCTTCAAGCTGCCATGTCTTCATGCCGAAGCTGCCATCATCGAGCGTATAAAGCGTCGACAGTCCCGGCTGCAGCTTGCTCAGCACGGCGCCATTTTCGATGAAGCCGTAATGCGACCCGAAATTTTTCATGGAGAGGTCGCCCCACTTGAACCCGCCGTGCTCTCGCTTGAAGCCCGCGGCGAACGTGGCAACCACTTCACCCTGTGCGACCGGCCCGACCATGCCCGTGGTCACGAGCGGTGTCGGCACATCGACCCCGTCGGGGCCGGGCAGCGTCGCGTTGCGTGATGACGCCGGCACGCGCGGTGACCAGCTCAGTCGGGGATGATCGGTCCCCAGAGCGAAGCGCAGCTCGTGAGCGCTCATGTCGAACGCCACCAGATAGACCAGCGACGGCGCCTCCACGGCATCCAGGGGATTGACCCTGGTCTTGTTCCTGTCGACGATATCAGGCGCCACGTCGCTGGCACGCATCACGCTGCCATAGAGCCCGGGGCTGTCGGCGATCGGATACCAGCGCCCCAGTGCGAGCCCGTCGCCTCCAGCCCCGTCGACACGGAGACCAAGACTGTCTGGTATCACCGCGACGCCCTTTGCCTCGGGCCTGAGCTCGGCGTCAGCCAATGGCGTGCCGCGAACATTGCCAGGTTCCCGGGCCTGTGCCGTCCGGGCGCTCTCCCGGAAAGCGTCCTTGTATACCGACTCGCGCACGAACCCCACGACGTCATCGCCCTTCCACACGGTGTCCCTGAGAAGATCAGTCATCTTTTCTAGGTCCGTCGCATGGCCCTGCACCTTGTTGCGCAGGAAGATGCGTCCATCACAAAGCGCGGCGTAGGGCATCCCCGTTGCCCGCGCTGCTGCCAGGGCGGGCTTCGATCCGCCCCACAGGTCACAGCGCATGACGGCGTCAGCGCTTTCGATGAGCAGGGCGCCGCCACCACTCTCCTGAAGCGAAAGGGCCTGGCCTTCCTTGAAGGGATTGTCGAGGTGATAATACTCCCGGGCTCGGCCGGGCCCCCAATCAAAGGCGAGCAGGAACCAGCCATTGATGCGCGGATTGATGTTTGTCAGGGCAGCAACGCCTGACCGGCCTGATCCGTCCACGACAGGCACCGACTGGGAGCGCCGGAACTGCTGGAGTTCCAACACCGATTTGGGGCCAACGGCCTCGTACTGCGCGCGCTGGTCCGGGTCGATCAATGTCGAGGCCTGGGGACGCGGATCGAAAGCTGCTTCCTCGGGCAAGGCGGCCGACGCCGACCCTGAAAGAGGCAGGAAAGCGGGTGCAGTCGTTGTCGCAGCGGTTGCGATCCCGACCTGCGGATGATCGGCGCTCGCGGCAGTCACGCTCCGGCGGTCGAGATGAGCCACGCACCCCAGCACCACCAGAAGAAACAGCACGCAGGCCATGTTCGACACAAAGCGATCTGGTTTCGCGTCCATACCCCCTCCGCCAATCCCCGATGGCGATGGCAGAAGCTTCACACAAACCCTCGCGTCGTCAACATGGTTGACGCGATCAAGCGGGTACGGCACCGAAAGGCCACACCAAGCTTCGCCTCTCAGGCGAACTTGAGCTCGGCCAAGGCGCTCAAATGG
>JBEIFU010000348.1:0-2296 GCA_040382295.1 Alphaproteobacteria bacterium | reverse complement strand
GCTGGCCCGAATTCGCGCAGGAGCAGATCGGCGCCGTCTCCCTGCTCTGGCGACTGGAAATGCGTGGCATCGACGTGAGCCATCGCTGGGAACCCGTCGCCAGAAACATCGCCGCACGCGCCCACGAGCACATCTGGCCTTTCCACGACATGCACTATGTCCACGCCCTCGCAAGAATCGGGGACATGGGAAGGGCGCGGGCATTCCTGGGGTCCCTGCAGGACAAGGCGGATCGCACGGGCGGCGCCTGGGCCACGATCGCAGCCCCTCTCGCGCGCGCCATCGTCGATGCCGCGCAAGGCCGAACGCAGGACGCAGCGATGCAGTTGGGACGCCTTCTGCCGCAACTCCACCTCATCGGCGGCTCTCATGCCCAGCGCGACCTGTTCGTGCAGGCCTGGATCGATGCCTGCTTCAGGGCGGGCGAGGGCGCTCATCTGCGCCCATGGCTCCAGGCGCGCGCGCAGGCAAGGCCCGGCGTGCGTGTCCACGCCCGTGACCTCGCGCGCCTGAACGATTAGGGACTAGTCGACCGCGCGCGGCGCGCGGGGCTCCAGCACGCGCAGCACCTGCGCAAGATCATGTCCCCGCTTCAGGATCATGCCGCCGCTGGCCACGACCGCATACATGCCTTGTTTGTTGCGAAGATGCGGGTGCTTCTCGATACGGTAGAGCGGCATCTCGGCCGTGTGCCGGAAGACCGCAAAAACGGCCTGCGTCCGCCCCGAACCGATCGCATAGTCGCGCCACGCCCCGGCGGCCACCATGCGTCCATAAAGCGAGAGGATGGCCGAAAGCTCGCGCCGGTCGAACATGACCTCCTCGCCGCGCGCGTGCGCATCGCCCGTTTCGTCTTTCCGCGGCTGGGGGCGAGTGTCGCCGCGGAACTGGATTATGGTTTCATCGACCATCAGGCCATCAGTCTTCACACGAAGCCGGCACTTGGCAAGCCCGTTCAGCGCCGGCGGCACATGAAAATGCCGTCCGCAAAGGGCAGCAGCACAGTATCGACGCGCGGATCATGCTTTATTTTGGCGTTGAGCGCACGCAATGCCACCGTGTCGTCCGACACGTCGCTTGCATCGCAGACCTGTCCCGACCAGAGCACATTGTCGATGGCGATCAGCCCGCCCGGCCGCACAAGCACCAGCATCGCCTCGTAATAGGCATCATAGGATGTCTTGTCCGCATCGATGAAGGCAAAGTCATAGGCGCCGGCGCGACCCGCGCGAATGAACTGCGCCAGCGTATCGGTCCCGGGCCCCACATGCCCCGCAATCTTGTGCGACTGCCCGGCTGCCGCCCAATAGCCCTGCGCCATCTCCATGTAGGTCGGGCTGACATCAAGCGCATCCACGCGCGCCTCATCGCTCAGCGCCAGCGCCACGGCCAGCGCGCTATAGCCCGTGAAGGTGCCCACCTCGATCGCACGCTGCGTATTCATCAGCCGCGCCATCAATCCCATGAAGGCGCCTTGCTCGGGTGCGATTTGCATCATGGCGGACCGCCCCAGCGCAGCCGTATCGAAGCGGCAGCGCGCAAGCACCGGATGCTCGCGCACCCCGACATCCACGGCATAATCAAGCACGGCCTCTGTGAAATTCACGCCCTTGCGCATCAGGATGGCTCCGCGTTTCGGTCCGGAAAGGTTAAGCCGCCGAACATTGGCCGAGGCGCTTGCATTCCGCAACGAACTTCGAAACTCTGCGCGCCGATGACCACGCCATCCTTCACCAGCTTCCCGGGTGACCGGCCCCTGGGCGCAGCCATGGGCGCTGCCAGCGACATTGCAAGCTTCGTTGGCGAGCTCGTGCGGCCGCAACCCTCGCCCCCGCACGCAAACGTGCCGCGGGGCGACGGGCACACGGTGCTGGTCCTGCCGGGCTTCCTGACCGGGGATTGGGCAACGCGGCGCCTCATTGCCTGGCTGCGCGACGCCGGCTATGACGCGCGCGGCTGGGGCAGGGGGACGAATTGGGGCCCCACGCCTGCAGCCCTCACGCGCTGCGCGGCGCTCGTCGACGAGGCCCACCGGCGCACGGGCCGGAAGGTCAGCCTGATCGGACGCAGCCTCGGCGGCCTCTTCGCGCGCGAACTCGCCAAGGATGCACCCGCCAGGATCGATCGCGTCATCACCCTGGGCACGCCGCTGCGCTTCCCTGTCAGCACACCGCTCTCGCCCTTCGCCGAGACCATGTCCGGAGCCTTCGATCCCGGCTTCACGCGCCGGCTCCCGGACCTGCTGCGCAATCCGCCAGTGCCCGTCACCGCCTTCTATTCCCGCAGCGACGGCATC
>JBEIFU010000347.1:0-2314 GCA_040382295.1 Alphaproteobacteria bacterium | reverse complement strand
CGCAGCTCCTTGCCGTGCAGCTTGGCCACCGTCCTGAGCACGCCCAGGAAGCGTCCCAGAAGGCTGTAGCGATAGAGATCCTTCGAAAACATGTCGATCCGCGGGCCCCGCAAGGGCGCGGAGTGCCGCCAATAGCGCCGGGTCGTGTCGTCCAGCCGGTGCGCGAGGTAGGTATCGAAATTCGCGCGGTTCTTCTTCGAATTGGCCTCGCCAAAGAAGGCAAAGAAGTCCTCGTAGCTGGGCAGGTAACGCAGCGCCGCCAACTTGAGCCGGGTCAGGGCGATATGGTTCGGGTTAAGGTCAACGGCAATGATCCGCGCCGGATTGCCCGAAAGATAATTGACCACATTGCATCCGCCCGACGCGATGGTGATGATGCGGCTGTCAGGGCGAAGTCGCAGGGCTGCCATGTCCACATCCGGATCTTCCCAGATCTGGTTGTAGACAAAACCCTGGAACATCATCGTGAACATGCGTTCCAGCACGCCGCGCTTGGATGTCAGACGGTGGTTGACCGCGGCTTCCTGCAGAAGTTTGTTCGCCATGGACTTTTAGCTTGGATCCAATCTGTGTGGACGCGAGCGACGCAAAGGCATTCAAACGGCGCGTCAGCCTGCCAGAGCGTGTTTCTAATTCGGGAGGCCTGCCCATGCAAACGAACAAAAATGCCGGCGCTCCGAAAAAAACCCGGAAAACCGGGAACCGACCGCTGCGTCACGCAACGCGTCCGCATCCAGCGGCCCATCCGGCGCAAGCGCTCGCCGCCGCTGTCGCCGATGGGCTTATCCAGCAGTCGCAGGGCGCGTCGCTCGACCAGGCCATCACGCGTGCCCTGAAATCTGCCTCTCACCTGCCGGATGAAGCCAGGCGGGGGCTTGTGCAGACGCTGACGGAGATCAATCGCCACCGCGCGCGGCTTGGCTGGCACCTCGAACAGGAAGGCGTGCCGCCAGGCCCTTCAGCCCTTCTGTCCGCCTGGACCGTGTTTGCCGGCCGGGGCCAGCGCTGGGAGGATGCAGCCGGTATCGAGGACCTGGCCCTCATGCGAAAACTCGCGCGCCGGCAGCTGGACGAACCGCAGATGCCGGAGGCCACACGGCTGGAATGTCCGCCGGCCTGGGAAGGCGTGCTGCGCGAGGCCCTCGGGGGCCGTTTTGCCGCCGAAATGCAGGCCGCCCTCGCACCTCCCCCGGTTGACCTGAGGGTCAACACGCTCAAGGCCACGCGCGCGGTCGCCATCGAGCGCCTGCACTGGGACAAGATCGAGGCGAAGCCCCTGCCGACAAGCCCTTGGGGGCTGCGCTGCGGGCCCGGGACGAATGTATCTGCAACGCGTGCGTTTCGCGACGGCCTGGTTGAATTCCAGGACGAGGCTTCGCAGCTTGCGGTCCTGCTGTGCGACGCAAGGCCTGGCATGCAGGTCATGGATTTCTGCTCGGGTACCGGCGGCAAGACGCTGGCACTCGCGGCCGCCATGCAGAATCGGGGACATATTGTAGCCTGCGACATCAGCGAGGTGCGGCTGGCCCGTGCGAAGATCCGTCTCAAGCGTGCCGGCGCAGAGAATGCCGAGCGCATGAAGCTGCCTCCCGCTGACACCAAGGACATGAAGCGCCTGCACGGCCGCTTTCATCGCGTCCTCGTGGATGCACCCTGCTCGGGAACGGGTTCGTGGCGGCGCAATCCCGACGTCCGCTGGTCTCCTCATGCATCGAATCTCGCGGAACTGACGGCCCTGCAGGCCAGCATCCTTGCGCGCGCGAGCAACTATGTTCAACCGGGTGGCGTACTCGTCTATGCGACCTGCTCGCTGCTGCCGGCCGAAAACGAGCGGCAGGTCGAAGCCTTCCTTGCCAGCCGTCCCGACTTTGAGGCCGTCGGGGCGCGTGCACACTGGACCGCGGTGACCGATATTCCGTGGCCTTGCCGGCGCGACGACGCCCTGCAGCTGTCGCCTGCGCAAAACGGCACCGATGGCTTCTTTGCTGCGGTTTTGCGCAAGGCCGCAATTCGGGCATAGTTTTGCGCGAGGATCTCCTCGTTCCAAGCAGCGGAGCTGGACTGGCCATGCGCCCCCCTTTTTATGTCATGCAGCTCAAGCGTGACCTCGACACCTGGATCAGCCAGGGCCTGGTGCCGGCAGAGAATCGCGACAGGATTCTCGCCACCGTCAGCGCGCCAGCCCCGGCAAGACGCCTCGAGGCCATCATAGCGCTCTTCGGTTCCATCCTGATCGGCGCCGGCGCCCTGTCCTTCGTGGGGGCAAACTGGGCGGAGATGTCGAAGGGTGCGCGCCTTGTCGTGCTTTTTGGCT
>JBEIFU010000346.1:0-2321 GCA_040382295.1 Alphaproteobacteria bacterium | reverse complement strand
GAGGTCGACCAACGTGTTTGCGAGCCCTGCCACGCGATAGGCCGCCGGCCCCATGAGGCAGCCTTGTGTCCGCTGACCGGAATCGACCGGCGCGCCGATAAGGAGGCAGTGTCTGGACAAGCGATCCCTCCGCCATCAATTTGGCTCAGTCTTAACCGAATGGGGTGAACAAAGCCAAACAGCTCAACCGCGGGGCTCGTAATGTCATGATTTTCCTGCAGTGAAGCTGCGGATGTAAACTCGGTGCTAACCACGCGCCGCATGTGTTGGTGAACATCAAGGAAAGCTTCACCTTGTTGGGGTCTTCTGGATCGCGTAGACCCCGGAAGGAGCCGTACGGTGCTGAAAGACAAGTCTGGCAACGTTGCCATCATCTTTGCGCTGAGCCTTATACCTCTGCTGCTTGCCGCCGGCATGGCAATCGACATCGGGAATATTCTCAGCTCAAGATCTCAGATCCAGGACGCAGCAGATTCCGCGATCCTTGCAGCGCTTGCCGAGAGCACGCCGTCCAACAAGCGAACGCAGGTTGCGCAGACTGCGTTTCTCTCGAGTCTTCCGGCCAACCTGCGTGATCTCGGGCCGACCTTCAATGTCACGATCGAGGAGAATGGTCCTGAAAGAAGTGCAAGCGCGACCTATAGCGTAAACATTCCCCTGGCCTTTGCCGGCATTCTGGGTCTCGACACGATGGCAGTTACCGGCGAGACCGGTTCGGGCCTGCAGATTGGCGGATCGATGGACATTCATCTGTGGCTGGATTCCTCGGCCTCGATGGGCGTGGCCGCCACAGAGACCGATCGTGATAATCTGAAGGCGCTGACAGGCTGCTTTTTTGCCTGCCACATGGATGGTCCTCCGAGTTCGCAGCAGAAGGCGCATACTCATGGCATTACGCTCAGGCTTGACCTGATGAGACAAAACGTTCTTTCCCTGATGGCGTCTATTCGCGAGGTTCAGATCGAAGGTCAGGTCGTGCGCTACAGCCTTGCGGGGCTTGCAGCGGGTTTTGAAACCAGGAAAGCAATGACTGAAAACTACGACGAAATCCGCGCGGCGGTCCAAAACTTTGCGCTCAGCGGCACAAGTCATGGCCAGGCTGCCTCGGTAATAACGCCGACTCTTGCCACAGGTGTGGGGACAATGCCGCTTGAAAACGGAGATGGAACGCCTGATCGGCCACGCCAGTTCGTTGTACTCGTGACCGATGGCATGCAATTCAATTGGAATTCCATTAGTCCGGGCCCCATCAGCAACACGAGCTGCGAGGTCCTGAAGGGGCGTGGCATTCCAGTCGCCGTCATCCAGCTGCGCTATGTGCCCGATCCCGGCAACGTTCACTATGAATACTGGGTCGCGCCTCACATCAACAATCTTGGCCCCGCGCTTCAGGCCTGCGCCTCGCCAGGTATGTTCTACTCAGCGGACTCGCCAAGCGAGATCCAGCACGCTTTTGCCGAGCTCGCCATTCGCATTCGCGGGGCCCTTCGGCTGACGCACTGAGCGGTGAATGCGCTCACGCGCGATCACCGCGAGGTCACTTCATCTTTGCATAGCTTCCCGGCGCGTCCTCTATCACCTTGAGCTTTCCCTTGCCCGGTTTGCGCGCCGGTACCATGGCTCCGGACTTCTTTGACAGCCACGCGTCCCAGTGCGGCCACCACGAACCGGGCGTTTCGGTTGCGCCTGCGATCCAGTCCTCCACAGTCTCGGGAACTGCGTCGTTCGTCCAATGCTGATATTTTTTCGCATCCGGATGGTTGATGACGCCGGCGATGTGTCCGGAGCCAGCCATCATGAATGTGATTGGTCCCCCAAACAGTTTGGTTGACTTGTAGACCGAGCGATAGGGCGCAATATGGTCTTCGCGTGAGGACTGCAGGTAGATCGGTATCCTGACCTTTGACATGTCAATTTTCTCGCCGCCCAGGACCATTCTCCCCTCGGCCAGGTTGTTGTCGCGATAACATTCACGCAGGTAGAAGAGGTGCATCTGGATCGGCATGCGCGTTGCGTCTGAGTTCCAGTACAGCAGGTCGAAGCGCATCGGGTCGCGCCCGAGCAGGTAGTTGTTGACGACGAAGCTCCAGATCAGATCGTTTGCGCGCAGCATGTTGAAGGTTGTGGCCATCTTCGACCCGTCGAGATAGCCACCCTCGGCTTTCATCATCTCTTCCATGGATGCGAGCTGGGCGTCGTCGATGAACACCTGAAGGTCTCCGGCTTCGGAGAAGTCGGCCTGTGCTGCGAAGAAAGTTGCCGACTTGATGCGCTCATCGCCTTTCGCTGCCATGTAGGCAAGGGTCGCCGAGAGGAGTGTT
>JBEIFU010000345.1:0-2325 GCA_040382295.1 Alphaproteobacteria bacterium | reverse complement strand
CATAGGTCGGGATCTCGGCCGGATTGATCCGGTCCTTGTGATAGACGAGCACGCGGGCCCGGACGGCGACGCCGTACCAATAGCCATCCGGATGCCGCAGATGCGATGGCACGATCGCATCGAGGGCACTGATCCGTGCCGGCTGCAGGAGCCCGGCCTCGACCGCGCTGGAAAGACGTCCGGCATCGATCGTGATCAGCACATCGGCAGGCGACCCGGCACCCTCGCTCTTCAGGCGCTGCACCAGCTGGTCGTGCTCGGCCTCCACCACATTGACCTTGATGCCGGTCTGTTTCGTGAAGGCGTCCCAGACAGCGCGGTCACTGTCATAGTGTCGGGCGCTGTAGACATTTACCTCGGCAGCCTTCAGCGGCAGGGCGGTGGTCACGAGAGCAAGAAGAAGCAGGACAGGGCGGAGCATGGGAGGACCTAACTAAGAATGAAACTCAAGAGCATCACAGATAACGCCTGAAGCCCCTCCCTGCAAGCCCCGAGGTTGACACGAGACGCGGCAGCCCGACATGCATGACACCTCAGCAAACCAGAGGTTGACCATGGCCGCCGACACGGACTTCACCGGCAAGCGCGTACTCGTCGTCGGCGGCTCGAGCGGCATCGGCAACGGCATCGCGCATGCGTTTCGCAAGCGCGGGGCACACGTGCACGTCTGGGGAACGCGCGCCACCGCGTCAGACTATGCGGGCAACGAGGGCTCGGACCTCAATGAGCTCGGCTACACCTGCGTCGACGTAAGCGACCCGGAGGCGATTGATACAGCCCCGCATCCCTTTGACAGCCTCGATGTTCTGGTGCTCTGCCAGGGCACGGTTGTCTATCGGCGCGGCGAGTTCGAACGCAATGGCTGGGACACCGTGATGGCCGTGAACCTCGACAGCCTGATGGACTGCGCCCGCAAGTTCCGACCGTCACTGGCAAGGACCCGAGGCTCGCTCATCATCGTGAGTTCGATCGCAGGCTTCAAGGCGAACATCGGCAACCCGGCTTACGCCGCTTCGAAGGCGGGCGCTGTCAGCCTGACCAAGACACTGGGCCAGGCCTGGGCGCGCGACGGCATCCGCGTGAACGGCCTGGCACCGGGCCTCGTCGACACCAAGCTCACCAAGGTCACGACCGACAACCCCGAGAGGCGAGCCGGCGCACTGGCATCGATCCCGCAAGGCCGCCTCGGCACACCGGAGGACATGGCAGGTGCGGCCCTGTTCCTCGCCTCTCCGCTGGCATCCTATGTGACGGGCCACACGCTCGTCGTCGACGGCGGACTGTCTCTTTGACCTCATCCGGGAGCGTCTTGGAGGCGAACACCCCATGGAAGCCTTCCTGACCTCCGCGACCGTTGTCGCCCTCGCCGAGATCGGCGACAAGACGCAGCTTCTCGCGATCCTGCTCGCAACGCGCTTCGGCAAGCCCCTGCCCATAATCGCTGGAATATGTGCGGCGACCATGGCCAATCACTTCCTCGCCGCTCTCCTCGGAGCGCAAGCGGCAGCCCTCCTGGAAGGCCAATGGTTCCAGATTGCAGTCGGTGTTTCGTTCATGGCCATGGCGGCCTGGACCCTCGTCCCCGACAGCATCGAAGACAGCGATGGGACCCGAGCCAGCGACGGTTACGGCGCCTTCATGACAACCCTCATCGCCTTCTTCCTGATCGAGATGGGCGACAAGACGCAGGTGGCAACGATCGCGCTCGGCAGCCAGTTCAAGGACGCGTTCGTCGTGACCATCGCGACCACCCTGGGCATGATGATCGCCAATGTGCCAGCCGTGTTCCTTGGTCACGAACTGCTCAAGCGCATCCCGCTCGACACCGTCCGGCGCGTTGCTGCCGGCCTGTTCCTGCTGATTGGCAGCCTGGTTATTCTGCAGGCGACAGGCGTCTTTGCCTGACGATACAAAAGGACATTGCAAAGCGCGGCTTAGAATACATGCTGCGTCGCCGGCACGACCACGGCGGCAGTATCTCTACGCCTTCAATTGGACCGCTATTCGGAAGGGGAAGTCTCATGCGCATGTTCACGGCTATTTTCTTGCTCATTGCGGCCCTTGCAGCCCCAGCCATGGCGGATGGCGCGCTGCAGAAACTGATCACGCCGCAGGACCAGCAGCGCCTCGACGACTACGACAAGACCCGCACCGCCGCGTTGGCCGAGGCCCGCAATGGTGGCGCGAGCGAGGATCTCGCCGCGCTGGATGCGGCCCTGTCAGGCCAGGCGCTGACATTCGGGGACGGCTTCGACATGACGGGCACGTGGCGCTGCCGGACCATCAAGCTCGGGGGCGCTGTGCCGCTGGTCGTCTATCGCTGGT
>JBEIFU010000344.1:0-2330 GCA_040382295.1 Alphaproteobacteria bacterium | reverse complement strand
CTCGCGCTGCGCGGCCGAGGTCACATAGATCCCGCTGCGATATTGGGTCCCCACGTCATTGCCTTGGCGCATGCCCTGGGTCGGATCGTGGTTCTCCCAGAAGACCTTGAGCAGCTCAGCGTACGAAATGACCGTGGGGTCAAAGATCACGCGCACGACTTCATTGTGCCCGGTAAGCCCGGAACAGACCTCCTCATAGGTCGGATTGGGCGTGAAGCCTGCTGCATAGCCAACCGACGTCGAGTAAACACCCGCCAATTGCCAGAACTTGCGTTCCGCACCCCAGAAGCAGCCAAGGCCGAAAACCGCCTCCTCGAGCCCTCGGGGAAACGGCGGCTTTAGCGGCGTCTTCAGGACGAAATGCTGCGCCGGCACGTCCATTTCCTGGGCGCGGCCGGGCAGGGCATCGGTGCGGGACGGCATCTGGCTCTTGCGCGACTTCAGGGAGAACAGGGACAAGGCGGGACCTCCTTCTCGTCAGGTCATGGGAACAGGGCTATATGTAGGACAGGGCAGGTTTTAGGCAATGGACTGCAGGAAGCCATGAGCGATGGCACGAGGACACAACAGGCGTCACGCGAGCAGCGCCGCGCGGCAGCGTTGAGGGAAAACCTGAAGCGGCGCAAGGCGCAGGCGCGGGCCCAGTCAGCCACTGGCCCGAAGCTCGCCGAGGCTGAGTTAACGGGACCCATTGTCCCGGCCCCGGAGCCATCGGACCCCGACGAGAGTGGAAAATAGGCAAAAGCGGGGAGCGGGGTGCCATTGTTTGGCCCCAACCTCTTCTGTAAACCTGAGACATCGCGGGCGCATCCGGACGAACGGGTCCACGGCTCGCCAAGGCTGCGGCCAGCGTTCAAGAACAAGGTAGTGGTGTGGACAGGATCCAGGTTCGTGGCGGAAACCGTTTGAACGGGGAAATCCGCATCTCAGGTGCGAAGAACGCAGCCCTTCCACTCATGGTGGCAAGCCTGCTGACAGATGAGCCGTTGCATCTCGCGTCGGTCCCGCACCTGACGGACATCACACAGCTCGGGGAGATCCTGGCTGGCTTGGGCGTAGAGATCACCCCGGATATGGCATCGAGGTCCAAGGCAGGGCCAAGCCCTGCGCTGCAATTGCAGGCACGGACCATCTCTTCAACCGAGGCCCCCTACGAGTTGGTGCGCAAGATGCGCGCAAGCTTTCTGGTGATCGGCCCGTTGGTTGCGCGATGTCATGCCGCAAAGGTCTCGCTGCCCGGTGGCTGTGCCATCGGTACCCGTCCGGTCGACCTTCATCTGAAAGGTCTCGAGGCCATGGGAACCGAGATCGAGCTCAGCGATGGCTACGTCATCGCCCGCGCACCTGGTGGCCTGCATGGCGCACGCATCAGCTTTCCGTTCGTCTCGGTCGGAGCAACAGAAAACCTTGTCATGGCAGCCTGCCTCGCCCGGGGGACGACCATCCTGGAAAACGCCGCCACCGAGCCCGAGATTACCGATCTTGTCCACTGCCTGCAGGCGATGGGCGCACGGATTGAGGGTGTCGGATCACGCACGCTGACCATCGAAGGGGTCGATCGCCTGCACGGCGCAAGGCACACGGTGCTTCCAGACCGGATCGAGACGGGAACCTACGTGATGGCAGTCGCGGCAGCAGGCGGCGACGTCGAGATCACCGGCACACGGGCAGACCTCATCGAGGCGGTGATACCTTTGCTGCGCGATGCAGGCGTCTCCATTTTTCCGACAGCGCAAGGCATCCGTGTGTCGCGAAACGGCGCCCATTATGGGGGTGTCGACGTGACGACCGAGCCATATCCGGGATTTCCAACTGATCTGCAGGCACAATTGATGGCACTGATGTGCACGGCCAACGGTGTCTCGCGCATCACCGAGACCATCTTCGAGAACCGTTTCATGCACGCGCCGGAACTCTTGCGGATGGGTGCCGACATAACGATCGACCATCAGACCGCCACGATACGTGGCGTGGCCCGGTTGCGCGGCGCACCCGTCATGGCGACTGACCTGCGCGCATCCGTGAGCCTGATCATTGCAGGCCTGGCTGCAGAGGGCGAGACGACTGTTAATCGCGTCTACCATCTTGACCGCGGCTTTGAACGGATAGAAGAAAAGCTTTCCGCAGTCGGCGCCGACATCAGGCGCGTCAAGGGCTGAACCCGAGGAATGTCAACACTCCGCCTTCGTGCCATAGACCAGCTTGACCTGAGCGTGATTGCGGCACACCTGCAGGACGCCGTCGCACGGGTCGGTGACATGGGCTACGACCCGGCACGCAGGCGTTTCGCAATCCTCTTCAACCGCTTCATGTGGGAAGACGTGCAGGAT
>JBEIFU010000343.1:0-2357 GCA_040382295.1 Alphaproteobacteria bacterium | reverse complement strand
GCCTTGACGGCCGGGCTGGCGATCACCATGTCACCCGTGCCCGGGGAGGTGCCTTGATGGGCTTCCCAAGACGGGCATTTGGACCGGAAATCCTGCCAGACCGGAGGGTTTCCCTACTCATCGCTTGAAAGGATGACACACCATGCGTGGATTTGATTTTTCACCACTTTATCGTTCGACCGTGGGTTTTGATCGCCTGGCCAACCTGCTTGAGTCCGTCTCGCAGGTCGACACCGCGACCAACAGCTACCCGCCCTACAATATCGAGCAGCTTGCCGACAATGACTACCGGATCACGATGGCTGTTGCCGGCTTCGGCGAGAGTGATCTGTCGATCGAAGTCAAGGAAGGCGTGCTGACGGTCACGGGTCGTCGCGCGGCTGACGAACAGAAGGGCCAGTTCCTCTACCAGGGCATCGCAGGCCGGGCGTTCGAGCGTCGCTTCCAGCTTGCGGACCATATGGAGGTTCGGGGCGCACGGCTTGAGCACGGTCTCCTGCACATCGAGATCCAGCGCTTGATCCCCGAAGAGAAGCGCGCACGCAAGATCTCGATCTCTGCCGCCACGCCCGCACAGACGAAAGTCGTCGAGGCCAAGGTCGCCAGCGCTGCCTGAGGCTGCACTGGTCGGGCATGCCTTCTTGCCCCGCGGCGCCGGATCCCCCTCCGGCGCCGTTTTCATGCCAGGAGGTCGAGTGTCACTTCGACGACACCTGGCTCGGGTGACGGCGACTGGCGGAAACCGAGTTCGGCAGCCATGTCGAGCATGGGGCGGTTCTCCGACAGGACGTCCCCGTAGACTTGCCGCGCGCCTACCGATCGGGCATAGGCAATGATCTCCTGCATCATGCGGTATCCCAGTCCCGTTCCATGGCGGTCGCCGCGCACAATGATCGCGTACTCGCCACGCTGGCGGTCAGGATCGAGTGCGAGGCGCACAACACCCACTCCCTCAGCGCTGGCCTCGTCGACCACCACGAAGGCCATCTCACGGTCATAGTCGATCTGTGTGAGGCGCCGCGCGAGGTGATCCGGCAACTGGTGCAGCGCCTGGAAGAAGCGCATCCGGATGTCCTCGGGATTGCTTCCAGCGATAGCAGCCTGCAGCGCAGGCGCGTCGTGTGGCCTGATGGGGCGCATCAGGTAGGGCTTGCCTTCGCGATCCGTGATCTCGCGTGCCAATTCGGCGGGATAGGGTCGCACCGCGAAGCGGCCCGTGCCAGGACGCGTCTCGTGGGCCACGCGCATGCGTGCATCAAGCGCCAAGACGCCCTGCTCGTTTGCCCAGAGCGGATTGATGTCGAGTTCCTTGAGCGCAGGCAAATCGACGGCCATGGCCTGAATGGCCAGGATGGTTCGCGTGATGGCATCCATGTTCGCTGGCGGACGGTCGCGGTAGCCCCGCAGCAGGCGCGACACGCGTGTGCGGGCCACGAGATCGCGTGCCAATGCGGCATCGATTGGCGGAAGAGCCAGCGCCTGGTCCCTGATGACCTCGACGGCCGTCCCGCCCTGACCGAACATCAGTACGGGACCGAAGAGCGGATCCTCCGACAGGCCTACGATCAACTCATGCGCGCCGGGGCGCGCGGCCATGGGCTGGACGATGAAGCCGTCGATCCTTGCACCGGGGACGGCATCAGCGAGCCTCAGCAGCATGGTCGCGGCCGCGCGCGAAACGGCCCCTCCATCGCGCAGGTTCAGAACGACGGCGCCGACGTCGGACTTGTGTATTACATCCGGGGACATGATCTTCAGTGCGACCGGAAACCCCATCTGTGTTGCTAGCTTCTGCGCCTCTTCCGGTGTCGCCGCCACGCGCAGGTCGACAGAGGGGATGCCGTAATTGCGCAGGATTGCCGACGTTTCGGGCGGCGTAAGCCATTCCCGCCCTTCGGCCAGGGCCGCACGGACGATTGCGCGCCCTGCCTCGGGGTCGATGGCTTCCACGATATCATGGGCGGGGGGAACCTGCATGAGAAGCTCCTGCAGTTGCTGACGCCGCACCTGGTGCATGAAGGCTGTGACGGCAGCTTCCGGTGTCTGGAAGACCGGAAGCCCGGCACCATCCAGGCACTTGCGCGCCTCGTGGACGGATTGCTCGCCGAGCCAGGCCGCATAGACCGGCTTTCGATTGCCCGCCTTGCGCGCGCGGGTGACCACGTCGGACACGGCTGCGGCAGCCTCGGTCGAGCTTGCGACGGCGACGGGGCAATTCATCACCAGCAGCGCATCGACCCCCGGATCATCCAACAGGGCTTCGGTGGTTGCGGCATAGCGGGCCTGGTCCGCATCGCCGATGATGTCGGCGGGGTTGGCCCTGCTCCAGTTTACAGGCAGGACCGGATCAAGGCGCG